>JAQGHH010000088.1 GCA_028288945.1 Phycisphaerales bacterium | reverse complement strand
CGCTGCTTCTTGGGCATGGCCAGGCGCCAGTCTTTGGGTCGCTTCTGCTTGGCATGGCCGCCGCCCTTCTTGATCGGGTTGCGGATGCCGCCCGTGCGGGCGTTGCCGGTGCCCTTCTGGCGGAACATCTTGCGGGTGGAGCCGGCGACCTCGCCGCGGGCGAGCGTACGGACGGTGCCCTGGCGCTGGTTGGCGTGGTACATGACCAGCGCCTGCTTGAGCAGCACGGGGCGGACTTCTCCGCCGAGCTTCTGCTCATCGACCTGGAAGGTGTCCACCTTCTGGCCACTCTGATTGAATACGGGAACTTCGATCATGGTCGTCTCGAAATAGTTGTCAGTTGTCAGTTGCCAGTAAAAAAGTTGCTAGTCGGCCGTTGCCTTCACTGGCAACCGGCAACTATTCCTTTACCTTCACCTTCGCCGTCACGGACTTGCGGACGAAAAGGAGGCCGCCTTTGGGGCCCGGGAGGGCGCCTTTAATGAGCAGGAGGTTATTGGTCCCGTCCACTTTCACCAGTGGGTGATTGCGGGTGGTGACCTGATCCATGCCCATGTGGCCGGCCATCCGGACGCCCTTCTTGGGCTTGCCGCTCTGACCACGCCAGGTGGCGCGGGAGGCGATCGAGCCGGGCGAACGGTGTTTGCGTTCGGTGCCGTGGCTGGCGCACTGGCCGCCGAAATGGTGCCGCTTCATGGCACCGGCAAAGCCCTTGCCCTTGCTGACGCCGATCACATCAACGTACTGGACGCCGTCAAATACGGAGGCGGTGACCGTCGCGCCCGGGGCGAGGGTGGTCGCTTCCTTCAGGCGGATTTCCTTGAAGTGCCGGCGTGGGCCCACGCCCGCCTTGGCGGTGTGGCCGATCAGCGGGAAGGTGCTGAACCGCGGCTTGCACTCGTCGAAGCCGAGTTGGACGGCAAAGTACCCGTCCGTCTCGATGTTCTTGACCTGCGTGACGGCACAGGGGCCCGCCTGTACGACGGTCACGGGCACGATCGCGCCCTTCTCGTTGTAGATGCGGGTGGTCCCGATTTTTTTACCAAGCAATGCGGGTGTCATAGCTTTCCACCAAACGACAAAAGTTCACCGGCGACTCGCGGCCCTTTCGGGATTAGCATCCCTTAGGGCAAGTGGGTTCTTGGATGAACCCCGCGGTCCGGGAAAAAAGATGCCCCTTGCATGGCAGGGGCATTTGGCTGCATTAAAAGGGTCAGGCCTTGATCTTCACAAACACGCCGGCCGGGACCACAAGGCGATTGAGCGCTTCGACCGTGCGCGCGGTCGGCTCGAAGATGTCAATGACGCGCTTGTGCGTCCGCATTTCGAACTGCTCGCGGCTCTTCTTGTCGATGTGCGGGCTTCGCAGCACCGTATATCGCTCGATCCGAGTCGGCATTGGGATGGGGCCGCAGACGCGGGCGTTGGTCCGCTTGGCGTGATCGACGATTTCTTTCGCCGACGCGTCAAGTGCCCGGTGGTCGTAGGCTTCCATCCGGATTCGAATTCGAGTCTGATCGCCGTTCATATTCTTTCCAGTGACTACCGGTCCATTTCCCTAATGTCCGGCAACCAGGTCGCCGCTCAAATCGGGAGGGGAGAGGATAGTTAAAAAGTTACGTGTGTCAAGGCTCCATGTTCGACTTACGGAAATTCTGTTCACGAGCCTTGGCCCGGCCCGCCAGGCTCTGTCGCGTCGAAAGCGGCTCGGGCGATGCCGACAGGCGGAGCCCGGCATGATAATATCCGCCGACCATGGCCAAAGCCGTTGAGTCACTGCTGCAGGAGGCGTTTGCACATCACAAGGCCGGCCGGGCCGCCCAAGCCGAGGGGCTTTATCGCCAGATTCTGGAGCGTAAACCGGACGACGTCCGGGCATTGCACCATCTTGGCCTGATCGCCCACCAGTCCGAACGGCCGATCGACGCCCTTCCGCTGCTCCGGCGATCCATCCAGCTCAGCGGCGACCCGCCGGTCTACTTCTTAAGCAACCTGGGCAACGCCGCCCGTGCGGCCGGGGATTTTGAAGAATCCTTGTCCGCACTCCAGCGCGCCCAAAAAATGGCGCCCAGGGACGCGGGCATCGGCCACGAGCTGGGCCTGACTTTAGAAAAGCTCGGTCGGCTGGACGAAGCCGTCGCTTGTTATCGGCAGGCGATCGACGCCGGCCTAAGCCCCGACGCCCTTCGCGCCCGGGCCTTCCAAAACCTCGGCAACGTCCTTCTACAACAGGGAAAACGGGCCGAGGCGTGGGTGGCCGTCGAGCAGGCCCTTCGCCTGAATCCGCAATACGCTCTAGCCCACATGAGCCGGGCCAGCCTGCTCTTTTTGAACGGCGACTTTCAACCCGCCTGGCGCGAGTATGAGTGGCGCTGGCGCTGCAAGGGCTTCCCGGCCAAATGGCCCAACTGGCCTCAGCCCCTCTGGGACGGATCGGATCTCGCGGGCCGTGAAATCCTGCTTTGGTTCGAGCAGGGCCGCGGCGACAGCATCCAGTTCGCGCGCTATGTCCCCCTGGTCGCCGGGCGCGGCGGGCGGGTTAGCGTGCTCTGCCCGCCCGAATTAAAGGCCCTTTTCGCAACGCTCCCCGGCTCGCCGCATCTCGTGCTGGATGGAGAGAAAGGGCCGCCGTTCAGCACCCATGCCCCGCTGCTGAGCCTTCCTCGTATTTTCGACACGCGTCTCAATACGATCCCGGCCAACGTCCCCTACCTTTTCGCCGACCCGGCGAGATCCGCGGTTTGGCGAAAGCGGATCGCCGACCGCGGCACAGGCCAAGCCTTTCGCGTCGGGCTCGTCTGGTCAGGCAATCCCAAGCAACACGGAGACCCGAACCGTTGGATGACACTGGCACACTTATCGCCGCTCATGGCCACTGCCGGCGTGGAGTTCTACAGCCTGCAAAAGGGCGAACGAGGCATGGATGTGCAATCGGCCGGGCCGGAATTCCGCATCATCGACTGGACCGCGGACTTACATGATTTTGCCGACACCGCGGCATTGATCGACTGCCTCGACCTGGTCATCACGATCGACACGTCCGTCGCTCATCTAAGCGGCGCGATGGGCAAGGAAACCTGGACCCTGCTTCAGTTCGCCGCCGACTTCCGCTGGCTCGCCGAAGGAGACCGCAGCCCCTGGTACCCGACGATGCGCCTGTTCCGCCAAGAAAACATCGGCGACTGGCCGGGTGTGGTGCGGCGAGTTTCCGACGAGTTGCGCCGCCGAGCGACTTAATCCGTTGTGGCATGGGTTTCCAACCCGTGCAAGCGGCGTAGCAGCTCAACCATACTGTCGCAGTTTATTGTAATTTCAAGCCGCACGCACGGGTTGGAAGCCCGTGCCACGTTTGACGTGCGGGGCGGTCGTCGCGTTTTCGCGAGACCCTCCATCATGGAAAGCTCACTTGCAACGCAATAACGTCATCACCGCAAACGCCGTCCCGTACGGCTTGTGGTAATCCCACATCGCGAAGTCCCACCACGAGCCGTCTTCCTCCTGGTGCGGGAGCACCCCCTCCGCAATCTGCTTCGCATATTTCGGCCGCTCGTCGCTGTTCAGCGATTCCAGCAGCCGGCTGGCGTAGTAGTGATCGAAGTAATAGTAATAGCCGCTGGTCTGATACCACGCCTCATGCGGGGCCGGCCGCTTGCGGCCCATGTCCAGCCACGCGTGCTCTTTCTGGAACAGGTCGAGCCCGCCGGTGATGCGCTGCGAACTGACCTCCTTGGATTTCCAGAGCCACAGCGCGTAGTTCGCGGGCTGCGTCCGCCCCACCGCTCCCCGCGGCATGTTCGCCGGGATGCGCGGGACGTACTTGTAATCAGCCCCGTAAAGGAACACGCCGTTGGGAAGCCGCATCTCTTCCAGACGCCGCAGGGATCGATCGACGAGCTTATCGGGGATCTCCAGGCCGGCTTGTTTCGCCTCGTAGAGGGCGACGAGCCCCGCCGCGGTTCCGAAGCTCGTCGGCCCCAGCGCCGGGGATTGCGTGTGGTGATGGAAATCGTAATAGGCCCAGCCGCCCATGTAGGTTGCGTACTGTTCCATCTCCTTGAGATTGCGCTTGGCGACCTCGGCGACGTGCGGGTCCTTGTTGCCGTGCAGCATCTCCTCCGCCATGACCTGCAGCACGTACACGTGCGCCCAGGTGTTGTAGATCAGCGTGCCGTCGTCGCGTTTCGCGTCGGCGGCTTTGAGCAGGTACTGCACGCCCTTGTCATGGGCATCAGTTTCCCCGGCCTCGCGCAACGCGATGATGCACAGCGCGGTGGTGCCGAGTCGAAACGCGTCGAGCGACCCGGGGACCATGGAATAAATCTCGGTCCCGCGGGTTTCCAAACCCGTGCCCCAGGAACCGTCGGCGTTCTGGCTTTTTTCGAGAAACTTTACGCCGCGATCGATGGCGTCGGGGATGGACGCCGGTCGTGTCTCGGCAGTCGCCACATGCGCAGTCTCGGCGGGTTCCTCGGCATAAACACTCGGCGCGCCGATGCACAAAATCGCGGCTGCCGTCCCGATCGCGGCAAACAGTCGTCGCCAAGACTTTGCTCGTGACACGGGCGTCCCGCCCGTGCTGACGGCGTCGGATGAAATAGGATTTGATTCGGCCAATGCATTAATCATTCAGGCACACCCTGCACGGGCGAGACGCCCGTGTCATATCAAAGGCCCTTGGTCGGAACTCCCTAACGCCTCACTTGAGAGTGCAATCATTCTTTCGTGGCACGGCCGGCCCGCCCGTGATCTTCTCGACAAAAACATGGGCGGGGTGCCCATGCCACAAAGCAATCTACTGCTTCGCCTGCGTAAGCACTTCATCACCGTCGCGCAGTCCCGAGATGACCTCAATCATCTTTCCGTCCGAGCGGCCGGTCATCACGTGCCGGGATTCGATGTTGTCGCCGACCTTCAACGAGACCGTCGAATTCGCGACGGCCGTCGTCGGCACCAGCAGCACGTTGTCCACCAGCGGCACATCCATGTGCACCTGCGCCTTCATGCCCGGCACCAGCCGCGTATCCACGTCGCCCGTGGAAATCGTCTGCGCGTACACCGCGCCCGCCCCCGAACCCGCGGCGGTCCTGGGGACCGCGTCGCACATCCCCTCGTACTTCAGCTCGGGATAGGCCACCGGGCTCACCGAAGCCTTCTGCCCCGGCTGCACCGCGAAGAATCTCGTCTCGGGCAAATCCGCCACCACCCGCATCCGGCCCGGCGTGTAGAGCGTGAGCAGCACCGCCTGTGCCGCGACCTTCTCGCCGACCCGCAAGGCCCGGGCGTCACCCCCCTGCCAATTGCCGCCGACGATCTGTCCGTAAGAAACGACGCCGTCGGCGGGCGCTCGAACGGTAAGCTTTTCCGAATCCGCCTTGATGTCGCTGAGCCGCAGTTCCGCCGCCGCGGCTCCCGCTCGCACCGCGGCCAGGCCCGTCTGCCGCAAGACTTTGCTTTGGGCGTTGGCCGTCTGGTAAAGCGCGTACTGCTCTTTGGCGGCTTCCAGGGCGTCGTGGATGCGCTGCTTGGTGATGGGGTAACTGAACGTGCGGATCTTGTTCGCCCGTTCCTGCTGCATCCCGAACACCGTCTTGGCCAACTCGAGGTTTCGCACTGCCCGCTTCACGACGATGTCGGCGGTCGCGACCGTCAGCTCTTCCCCCTTGTACATTTTCTTGAGCTGGTCCAGTTCGTCCTGCTCATCGTTAACCTGGTTCTGCGACTGCTGGAGGAGCAGATCAACCTGCTTGAGCATGTGCGGGCCGTCGACGTTGTCGAACCATTTGACGCCGTCCTGGGCTTCCTTCAGCGCGTCCTCCTGTTGCCGGGCCGCAAGGGCATCGGCCTGCTCGGTGACTTTCGCATCCGCCTCGGCCCTCGCCAGGTTCGCACGGGCCACGAGCGCCTCGTTCTCAACCGCCGCGAGCTGGCGCTTGATAGCCGCGGAGTCGATCTCGAGGAGCGTGTCCCCCTTCTTCACCGCTG
>JAQGHH010000086.1 GCA_028288945.1 Phycisphaerales bacterium | reverse complement strand
TTGGCCGCCTGGTGGGGCCGCCTGCGGCATCCCGAATTTCGCGGGCCGGATGCTTCGCAGTCGGAGGATGCATCGCGCTCGGGTGACGACACCGCGCGGATTGACTAAACTTGTGAAATGTCCGAAGCCGCCCGCATCCTCCCCAATCTTCCGAAAATCGCGTCGGCCCGGCCGCAATCCCTCCCCTACGAGCCCGTGTGTGCGCTATTCCGGCGATACCTCCACGGAAGCAATCTGAAGTTCACCCCCGAGCGGGCGATGATCCTGGATGCCGTGCTCCGGCAGACCGGGCTGTTCGAGGCCGAGCGGCTGGTGGGGGAGTTGCAGAAACTCGGCCACCGCGTCAGCCGGGCCACCGCCTATCGCACCCTGGCCCACCTCCAGGACGCGGGGATCCTCAAACAGGTCTTTTTCGATAACAAGCAGTCTTACTACGAAGTGATCGCAGGCCGTCAGACTTACGATTACCTGATCTGCGTGGCCACCGGAAAGGTGATCGAGTTCAGCAGCGACAAATTACGAAAGCTGCGTGACGAGATTTGCCGCGAGCACGGCTTCGAACCGCTGTCGCACCAATTTCACATCTTCGGGCTCAGCCCTGAATCGCAGAACACCGCCCAACCCGCCCCAACTGATGTCGAGCGCGATCCGGTTGGCGCCCCGACGAAGGATTGAATTCATTTCCAAATTTTTACAAGGGGCATCCGTGCGCAGCGGCGCGTCAATTTAACGGTCACCGGGGGATGCAAAATTACGTAGGAATGCGTATGCCCTGTAAAAACGTGCGTACGAAATGACGAATCGACGCGCCGCGCAGTGCAACGATTGCAAACCGCAACCATGCGTACCGCGCGCTACGCTGCTCGCATCTGCCAATCAGCACATCGCCGCAAACGTCACCAGCGCGAGAAGGGCGATTTTGACTTTCTTGTCCCAGAAGATCCGGCTGGAAAGCATTGTCATAATGAACACCTCTGCCCGCTGCTTATCAAGGTGTATGCCATCGCCTGAGACTGCCGCATTTCAGCGGCAAAATGCCATTCCCCCGCGTTAAAGCCGCGGCCCGGCGCCGGCAGGGGCTTTTGCCGTGCACGTCCATCTATACCGGATGTTGTCGAGGAGCGACGGTTTCTCGCCACGAGGAGATTCATTTGTTGCATCAGGGCAACACGGCAACGGCATCAGGACATTATCGACCCCACGCCGCGCCCCGCGAGGCGTCTGTGAAACGGACTGGGCGGGGTGAAAAATTGCGGCCTCATCATTTTGTCAGTTTCCTTTTGACAACATGTTGCCTAAAGTGGCGGATGCCCTTTATCTTTTGTTCGTCAAGGCATAAATTTGAGAGAATAATTCCGGCAACCAGCACAACCTTGCGAACCAAACATCGTAGTAACCCCGGTCGAGTCTTGTGGCTCAAGATTCGAATACTTATTTCCCCGAGTCCCCCCTATTTCACAGAGGTTTTCTCGTGACAGCTACTGGTCGTGATCAATCGTCGGTACGAACCCTTCTGGACAGCCTCAAGAAGGCTGCCCCCTTCACCAGCGGACTGGTCCTCAGCGTCGTTCCCCGCGGCGCGCTCCAGATCGCCCAGCCCACGAACGTCTCTGACGCGTTGCTGAAAAGCTACGCCAAAGGCTTCCAGTCGGAAGACCGCCTGAGCTGGCAAACCATTCTCAAGCGCAAGCCCCAGCGCCCGAACGACGCCTACAGCCGCGACGCGTACGAATCCACCCCTTACTTCCAGGAATTCGTTCAACCGCAGGGCCTGAAGTACGTCGTCGCGCTGCCGCTGGCCGCGCCGATCCTCGACGGGTATCCCGGCGTGGTTCACGTGCTCCGCACCCCTGACCAGGGCGATTTCTCCAGCAGTGAAGTGCAGGCCCTTCTCGCCGCCGTGCATCAGTTCGACGCCAAGCGGCAGAGCGCCCGCGAGGCCAAGCCCCGAGGCGGCGCGCCCGCCCCGCTCAAGCTGGGCCTCGGTGGCGGGGACGCCTCCACCGCCTCCTTCATCGTCGTCGACGGCAAGCTCAAGCCCATCTACAACCCCCAGGGCCTTAGCTCGCTCGACAATCACCTGCGCGAGCAGATGCTCGACCACGCCAAACGCCGCATGAACCAGGTCAGCGGCCACGGCGTCGTCGCCGACCGCGTGCAGTTCCCCGATTCGCACGGCGACGTGCTCGTGTTCCGCCTCGTCACCTACCGCCACTTCCCGGCCATCAACGACGGCCCCTACACGTTCTTCTGCCGTCAGCCCGGCTGCGTGGATTGGGGCGCGGTCAAGCCGCAGGATTTCCAGGCCGACCCCGAATTGTCGCGCCTGATCCCGGCCCTGAAGTTCATGCAGCAGGAATTCAGCCGCGGGCCGACGCTCGTCGAGATCGCCAAGCAGGTTCACCTGAGCCCGTTCCACTTCCATCGGCGGTTCACCGAACTGCTGGGCCTGACGCCCAAGCAGTTCCTCCTCGAGTGCCAGATCCACGAGGCCAAGAGCGAACTGGTGGCCCGTACGAAGGAATTGGCGCTGATCGCCAAGGACTGCGGTTTCGCCCACCAGAGCCACTTCACCAGCCGTTTCAAGCAGGCCACCGGCCTGACCCCGACACGCTGGCGCCGAATGGTCACCGACCGCCGCAAGGCCGTGCGGGGCTAATTCGGGACTGCGGACCTCAACGCGGATTGCAAACTGATAAAAACGCCCCGGAAGTGCGGTCGCACTTTCGGGGCGTTTTGCTTGCGCGTTTCCACGCGTTTCAAAACGCCTGAAACTGCTTCCGCGCGCCGCCTTCGTCGCTACACTTCGCATATGGACCTAAAGACGGCCCACCGACCCGCCCCCGCGCTACGACGTGTGAATGTTGGTAGCGTGAGCTTTCTGAACGCCAAGCCCCTGATTTACGGGCTCGATTCGCTTTCGAGTCTGGAGCTCACGCTCGACGTGCCGTCGCGTCTGCTGGACGGATTGGTGGATCGCCGATTCGATGTCGCACTGCTTCCCGTGATCGATTATCAGCGCATGGCTGGTCTCCGCCTGCTCACGGCGGGCGGCATCGGCTGCGACGGTCCTACCCTCACCGTCCGAATATTCAGCGCGGTGCCGGTGGAACAGATCGAACTGCTCGCCTGCGACACCGACAGCCACACCTCTGTCGCGCTGGCACGCGTGATCCTCGCCGAGCGGTTCGGAGTGCGTCCGGAATTCACGAGTTTACGGACATCAGTTGATGAACGGCGCGCAACCCCGGCACCGGTCGCGCAGTTGCTGATCGGCGACAAGGTGGTGTGCGAAGAGCCGCAGGGATTGCCGCATCAGGTGGATTTGGGGGAGGCGTGGAAGGAATTGACGGGTCTGCCGTTCGTCTTCGCCGCCTGGATGGCGCGTGAGGGCGTTGATCTGGGCTCGTTACCCGCCGACCTCGAACGCGCCAAACGCGAAGGGCTGCGTCACGTGGACGAGATCATTACCCGCCACGCCCTCCCACGCGGCTGGCCCCCGGGCATCGCCCGGCGATACCTCACCGAATACCTCCAATACGACATCGGCCCGCGGCAACTCGAGGCCGTCCGGCTGTTCCATCAGCTCGCACATCGTCATGGGGTTCTCGAGCATGCGCCAACGGCATTGAACGTAGCTCCGTAGGTTCGGCTCTGCCGAACACTTTTTGGACGTGGCTTACCGCGCGTTCCCTTGCGCCGCGACAGAAATGTTCTGCGGAGCCGAACCTACAAAATTGCGTCATCATTTTGCTGACGCCATCGCCTGCACGTATCCGCGCACGCGGTCGGCCAGCGCCCGCTCCATCGCCTCGTCGCGGCGCTCGGCGTACCAATAGAATTGGCGGACGGGCTGGCCTTCTTCGTTGCGGTCTTCCACCACCGAGTGGTTGATCGAGAACGCGTCACGGTATTGGATGACGTTGGTAATCCGCCGCTCCGCCATCGAGTACCGTTCGATCACCACTTTCGGCTCGTAGACATAGCTCCCGTCGTCGAGCTTGCGGATTTGGAAATGCGCGACCCGCCGGAGCGTGTTCAGGTCGCTCTGCGTCTGCTCGTGCAGGCTGGCGATGTCGTGCATCCAGAACTCAAAAAACTGCTTCGAAACCAGCGGCTGCGTCGTAAGCAGCCCCGTGCGGTAATCCGTGCGATCGATCGCAAACGAGCAGTCGCGTGCCACCCGCTCACAGGCGTCCCAGAGCACGTCAAAGCTGGATGACTCCACCTTCACGACCGCCGGCTGATTAAACCAATACTCCGAATACGCCCGGTTGGCATCGACCGCGGTGGACCGTTTAGCATTCGGGTCGACGGGTTGGAAGACAAAGCACCCGGCCAGCGTGCAACAAAGGACGGAGCACAGGAGTGATCGGATCATGACGCTGCTCATGCGTTTCCTTCCATGGAACTTGACCCACGTTCCTCACGACAACTGCAATCCGTCCGGCCCGGCCGCCGCCGCGGACTCCGTCGCCTCTTTCCACGTCTCGCCCACCGTGTGGATCACGACGCCGTTCATCGTCCCCGGCGTCCCCAAGGACGACCCCGCGACGATCAGCACGCGGTTCCCGACGCTCGCGTAATCCTTTTCGCGGAGCGCCCGGTCCACGAGTTCCACAAGGTCGGCCATTCCCCGCGGCGGGGCCATTTCAAGCGGCAGAACACCGTAGTGCAGCGCCATCCGCCGAAGCGCGCGGTGGTCACTGGAGAGCGCCAGTACCGGCACCGGGAAACGCATTTTTGAGAAGATGCGGGCCGTCGCGCCGTTCTGGCTCCAGATCACGACCAGCGTCACCTTCAAGTCCTGCGTCATCTGCCAAACGCCCTTGGCCAGCGCGGACGACAGTGACATCGTCTTAAGCTTCAGCGGCGGCTCCTTGGGCGTGTGCGAGCAAATATACTCCTCGGTGATTTCCGCCACGTGGGCCATCGTGTGCACGACGCCCAGCGGGAATTTGCCCACCGACGTTTCCCCGCTAAGCATCACGGCGTCTGCCCCGTCGAAAATCGCATTCGCCACGTCGCTCACTTCGGCCCGCGTGGGAGACGCCTGCTCGATCATGCTCTGGAGCATCTGTGTCGCGACGATCGCCGGCTTGCCGGCCGTCTGGCAACGGCTGACCAAGTCCTTCTGGATGATCGGCACCTGCGCCAGGTCCATCTCCACGCCCAGGTCGCCGCGGGCGACCATGAGCCCGTCACAAGCGTCGATGATCGCGTCGATCTGCTTGAGCGCCTCGGGCTTCTCGATCTTCGCGATAAGGTGGATGTCGCTGGCCTTGTTGATCAGGTGCTGGCGGAGCAGTTGCAGATCTTCGGCCTTGCGCACGAAGGAGAGCGCGAGATAGTCGAGATCATTCTCGATGGCCCAATCGACGCATTCCCAGTCGCGGTCGGTGATCGACGGGACGTTGACGACGGTGTTCGGGAGATTGATCCCCTTGGAGCTCTTGAGCACCCCGCCGACCGTGCAGGTGCAGCGCAGCTCGGAAAACGTCTTGGCGGTGCAGACGAAGCGGAGCATGCCGTCTTCGATCAGCACGCGGTCGCCGACGTTCACGTCATCGACGAAATGGGAAAGCGTGGTGCTGACGCGCCGGTTCGCGCCCAGGGTCTGCTCGCGCTGGATAAACAGCTCGTCGCCGACGTTGATCGGCATTCCGCCGGTGCCTTTTTCGTCGGCGACTTTGCCGAGCCGGATCTTGGGGCCGCCCAGGTCGCCGAGGATGGCGATGGGCTGGTCCCACCGCGCCGCCGCCTCGCGGATCTGGCGGAGCATCAGGAGGTGATCGTCGAGCTTCCCGTGAGAAAAGTTCAACCGGCAGACGTCAACGCCCGCCTGAAAGAGGCCGTAAAGCATCTCCACGTTCCCGACAGCCGGGCCCATCGTGGCGACGATCTTGGTGCGGATCATTTGCATGGGATTTCTTACTCCCTCTCCCTCTCAGGGA
>JAQGHH010000082.1 GCA_028288945.1 Phycisphaerales bacterium | reverse complement strand
CTTCTCTTCCCCCCTCCTCCGGTACTCCGGGGGAGGGCTGGGGTGGGGGTTTTGCTGGCCGCCCCACGAAACATGGCCACGCCCCTGCGGTCCCAAGCTCAAAGGACGATTACGATCACGATCAAGCCCCGGATCACCCCCCGACCCGTCTTCAGGCTGCGCACGCCCCCACGCGTGAGGGCAGTTCCGTGCTAACGATCATTCACTTCCCCTCGCCGCCACCCCCGTTTTCTCCGCGAAATCGCCACTCTTGAATGATTTGAATGATTGTGAACGATTTTTTTGAGGGGGTCTCGACCCGGCGCCGCCCCCGCCTCCTACAGCCCAACGACCCTGACCGATCCCCGCACGACCCCTGACCGATGCGCAGATCCAAACCCCGTTTTCGACCCCGCGGCACGGGTCCGTGACCGATTTTGACCGATTTTGACCGATTTAAAGGCACTTTTCCCAACGAATTTGATAAATTCAATGTGTTCGGTCAACGTTCGATGAAAAGCGGCATCCGGCAAGAGTTTGCCATCAACTTCAAACCACCGTCTCCGAAGTAAAGCTTCCCCGCAAGCTGCCCCATGCCACTGCGACCGCAGACTCTAAAAGCCTCCTTCCTCGTTTATTCCGCCTCGCGCCGATAAAGCCAGGATGGGCCGAGCATTTGTTTAGCCGCCCCGCTTGCGGGACGTTTTTCTTTCGCTGGCGCGAAACGCGCCTCGCAAGCGAGGCGGCTAAACGGTTGGGCTCGAACGGGTTTGGTCCGCGCGAAACGCAGTAAGCAATTGCTCCACCCGAGGGCATTGCCCGCGCGAGGAGAACTAAACGAGCAATGCCCCTCCTGCCCCTTGCCCTCCAAAGCCCGATCCTACCAAACCCGCCCGGGGGAAATCTTTGTATTACTATTTTCGCCCCCATCCGCCGGGGAAACCGTGCGGGTCCTCTGTCGCCCGCCGTCGCCCTCTGCGGCTTTGGCGACTTAATATGCAGCGTTCCGCCACCGGGATGAATGGGAGCCCGCCGTCGGGCGACGACCCGCACGATTCCCGCTCGGTCTCTTGGAATTCGTGGCCTTTACGGATTCGCTGATCCCGCGTGTCCAGAAGCCGTATCGGGGCTTATCTCCTTATCCCGCTCTGGCAAAGACCCGTGTGCCACAGCTTGTGGCATAATTCGGGTGGGGTCGGCATAGGCACGATAAAACCCGAGCATCCGCTTGATGTTCCGTTCCGAGAAACCTTTGACGTCCGGCTGTTCGTTACGGATGTCCGTCGCCAGCCTCGGGATGACGGCGGCTCCCCAGCCTTACTCTGCTGCCGTAGGTGAATGAGCCTGCCGATGTCTCAATAGAGGCGGATCATTTCCGCGTTCGCCGAAAGAATGGCCCTGAAAAGCAGGGTGGAGACTATTCCTCGCCCGGCCGCTTGAACCTTCCTGAACCTTGAACCCTAAACCCCGTCACCCATTCCTCAACTCATGCCCATTCGCGGCGAGCTTCGCTTCGTCCAGATCGAGGTCCGGCTGGATTGGGCGGAGGATGTGGTCGCCGATGGTGTCGTTGTCGGAAGTGAGGAGAAGGTTCGTCGGCTTCACGACGCTGCGCGGCCCGGTCAACGCCGGAGTTGGCCGTCCGCGTAGAAATCGGGTTTGCTTTAGTTCTTGCCGCGGAAGCCGGAGAACGTCAGGAGCAAGCCGAACAGCGCCATTGCGATGCCGCCCAGGATGTACCAAGTGGTGGCCTGGGTGAACCGGCCGGTGAAGGTGTTGCTTACCTGGTCCGCCACCGAGTGGGAGGCGTTCATCCCCAGGACGAGCAGGATCACTCCGACGACCAATAGAACGATGCCAAGGATACGTTTCATGCGCGATTCCCGTTAAGAATGACTGGGGGCTCAGTTGGTTGACGACTGCGCGGGAGATGTCCCGGGGCAGCAATACGAGCGGGATCGGCGGCACAAGCCCCCAAGGCCGCCGGGGGGGAGTATAACCCAACTGTGGCCGGGACGGGGGTGGGCATTCCCAACGGGAATCGCCGAATTTTCCACCGCCGAGTTATCCATCACTGCCCCGAGCGTCAGGTGCGTCGCCGTCACACCGGACGGGTGCGACCCACAGGTAAGGTCGCTAAAAAAGAAGCGTCGGTATGGTTGGCGAGCGGGCCCGCGAACCACACCGACGCAATACCGCGATCCGGAGCAGAGGCGTCCGTTCACGGCGTCGGGTTGGCGGTCAGTGCGGCGATCCAGTACGTCCGGCCGGCAATCACGTGGTCGGGGTCCTGCTTCAGGGTGAAATTGCTCTTGACGATCAAATCACGATTGGCCGGGGTGTCGCTCCCCAGCAAAACGACAGCGAGCTTGGATACCGTGTCCCCCGCCAGAGCGGTGTAACGCAACGTGCGGCCGACGCCCAGCCGTGCGGCCTCATCGGCATCGGGCTGAGTCGTCGGGGCTTTGGCCTTTGGCGCGTCCGGGTCGGCGGCTAGGCCGTTGCGGGCCATGATCGTGTAGTTCTGGCCGGCGATCAGATGATCGGGGTCCTGCTGCAGCGAAGCGTTGCCGGCGATGATCCCCTCGCGGTTGGCCTTGGTGTCCCCGCCGAGCAGCCCGGCAGCGAGCCCGCTGACGGTATCGCCACGCTGGGCGGTGTATTGCAGCTTCGGACCGCGGGCGGTCGCGGCGGCCCTGTCGTTTGCCTTGTCGGCCGACGTCGGCTTTATGGCCGGCGCGTCTTCTTTAGCGCCCGCGGCCGCGACCGGAGCGGTGGAGGCGGCATCGGGCCGTTGATCGGCGTTGAGCTCATCTCCGGCAACCGAAGACGAGGGAACCGAATAGGTCTGCCCCGTGAGCACGCGGTCCGGATCCGATTGCAGGGACGTGTTTGCGGCGATGACGGCGTCGCGGTGTTTCCTGGAGTCGCTGCCGAGCAGTGCGACCGCCAACTGCGAAACCGTGTCGCCGGCCCGGGCCACGTATATCACGGCTCCGGACGCGTCCACGTGCACCATCGGTGAAGACTTGCCCTCCGACGCCGGGGCCGCGGCTGATGCAACGGGGGCGGTGGTCGGAGTGGTCGTTTGCTCGGCGATGGGCTTGACTCGAATGACAACGGTCCGCCCGGCGGCCATCGAGGGCACGACGGCGCCAGTGAAACGATCCCTCACCATCCAGACCATGGCGGCAAGCAGGACTACGAGCGCGGCGAAGATCAACGTCAGCCGGGATTTCATAAAGGCCTCTTTCAGTCGATTAGGCCTTCGTCATCCCCGGCGTCGATCAGCGATCGCGCACGTCCGAGAACTCAGGGGCCGATAATGGCTACATCGGTTGGGGACCTCCCAAGTAACCACCAAATGCACCACGCCTGCCGCCGGGTTAACAGCGAGGGCGCCTGTTCGGTTCGGCTTCTACACCCCTGGTGTGGCACTGCAGTCCATGCGACGCGCAAATACTGCTCAGTTCATTCATTATCACTAATGCCAGAACGGGACGATCCACATCGACGATCAGGCAAAATCACGGCCCAGCACGATCTGTTGGCCGGGTATAACGACGCCTTCAGCCGCTCGGTGACTTCCGCAAGTCTGCCCGGCAACATGGGCGGGCTGACCTTCACTCCCGGCCTTTATACGAATTCGACGTCGGTCCTGATCCAAGGCGCCGGCCCGGCGAACAACGTGACCCTCGACGCCCAAGGGGACCCCAACGCGATCTTCATCTTCAAGATGGGGTCCACCCTCACCACGGGGCCCGGGTCGCAGGTGATCCTGGCCGGTGGCGCAAAGGCGAGCAACGTGTTCTGGCAGGTCGGGACTTCGGCAACGCTTAATACGACCACGATCTTCAAGGGCAATATTCTTGCCGCAGTGACGATCACGGTGAACACCGGTTCCGTTGTAGAAGGCCGGCTTCTGGGCGGCTCGAACTCAGACGGTTCGGTGACCATCAACGCGAGCACCGTGACGGTGCCGGCGGTGTAACCCGCGACCTTTCAGCATAAGAGCTCTGGCAATTCCGGGGTGCCGCGATCCAAGTGATAGCGGCACCCCGGTTCGCCGTTGGTCACAACATCCGGACTCATGGAGGCTCGCTTCCGGTGTTGCCGTGAGCCGCAATTCGTTCCTAGCGACTGGCGCCATCCGTCAGCCGACACTCAATCCCATGCCCTTTCGATGCTTTTTACTTCCTTGCGACACTGCGTTCAAGGTCGCCGTGTCCTTTGACGTTTTGCACCGTGTAAAGTAGCGTTTGCAGCGCCGCAGTCGCGGCGTGTTCGCGATTCGGCAGCATTTCACGAGGGAGGTAATTCAGCATGTCAGAAGATTCGAATTCGGCGCGTTCCGCCAAACCTGGTTGTCTGGCGCAGGGCTTTCTCATTGGGGCGGCGGCGATTGCCGTGGGGGCGTACCTGATGGGGCGGTGGGCGACGCTGCCGGGCCCGGCGCGGGCCGGGGCGGTGGTGCTGATGGTGGTGGGGACCCTGGCGGTCCTCCCTTACCTCATATTGCTGATCTTCAAGCTCGTGGTCCGGCGGATGCTGGGGAATGTGGCGGAGGAACTGTCTTCGGTGCGCGACGGATTTCTCAAGTCCGGGCAGCAGATCGTCGGCGCTAACAAGGCGATGTATGGGGAGATCCACGAGTACCGGGAGGCCACCGACGCCGACTTTACGCCGCTCGACCGCGGCAGGTATGAGTCGGCGACTGAGGAGCTGGCCGGCCTGGGGTTCCGGCACCTGGGGGATCTGGTGGACGCGACGATCGAGAAGCTGACGGGCGTGCGGCCGGTCATCCGGACCTTCGCATCCCACGACGGCACGACCCTCGCGGGAATCTACCACCTGAAGACGGCGACCCCGAATAGAGGGGCCGGCGGGGCGGTGCCGTTCTACTGCGACCTGGAGACGGAGTTCAGCGACGGGACGTTCCTCT
>JAQGHH010000081.1 GCA_028288945.1 Phycisphaerales bacterium | reverse complement strand
GCGGCCTCGAACCCGTCCAGCTCCGGCATTTGACAGTCCATCAGCACCACGTCGTAACGGCACGCGCGGAAGTGCTCTTCCACGGCGCGCACGGCTTGGGCCCCGTTGGACACCACGTCAACCCGGCAGCCCGCGTCCGCCAGCAATTCGCGCGCGACCTCCTGGTTTATTTCATTATCCTCGGCCAGCAGGACGCGCACGCCGCTGAGCGCGGGGAGTGATGCGGCGCTGGCCACGGCCGCCGCGGGTACGGATGTTCCGCCGCCCGGTTCGGGAGCTTGCCGCGGCGAAGCGCCGGGCGCCTGCGGAACGTCGGAGGCCTGCGACTCGCCCGGCGCATGCCCAACGCCCGGGACCCGAGCGCCATCTCTTGCCACCGCTTCCATCATCGCGTCGAACAATTGCGAGTGGCGGATCGGCTTGGTCATGCAGGCGGCGAACCCGATGCGGCGCATCTCCTCCGGGTCGAACGGGTTTTCCATCGAGGTCACCATCAGCAAGGTGGTCTGCGCCAACTCCGGGTCGGCGCGGACGGCGCGGGCGACCGCGTCGCCGCCCATTCCCGGCATGACCAGGTCCACCAGCGCCACCCGGTACGGCCGGCCTTCCGCGGCCGCGGCCGTCAGCCGGCCTATCGCCTCCTCGCCCCCGGCGGCGACGTCCACGTCGAACCCCCACCCGGCGAGGTTGTCGTGGATGATGTCCCGGAACGCCGCATGATCGTCCACCGCCAACACCCGCGTCCCGCGGAGCATGGCGGCTGTGGCCGACAGCGGGCGCTGTTCGTCCCGCGCCATTTCCGGCGGCAAAAGTCGGGCTGTGAACCAGAAGGTGGACCCCCGGCCGACGGTGCTCTCGACGCCGATGCGCCCGCCCATCAACTCGGCCAACTGCCTGGCGATCGCCAGGCCCAGGCCCGTTCCGCCGAACTTGCGCGTGGTCGAGGCGTCGACTTGTGAGAAGCTCTTGAACAATCGCTCCATCCGGTCGGCGGGGATGCCCGTGCCGGTGTCGCGGACGGAGAATTTCAGCATGCCCGTGCCGCCCGGCTCGCCTGCCTCCGCCGGCCCGACGCGCACGAGGACCTCGCCCTTCTCAGTGAATTTAATCGCGTTGTTGGTCAGGTTGATGAGGACCTGCCGCAGGCGATCCGGGTCGCCATGGACGCGGCGTGGCACGTCCGGGTGAACGTCGCACGCGAATTCCAATCCCTTGGCGGCAGCCTTGGGGGCGAGCATCTCCACCACGTCCTCAATGACTATGCGCGGATCGAAGTCGACGCAGCTCAGTTCCATCTTCCCGGCCTCGATCTTCGAGAAGTCCAGCACGTCATTGATTAGCGCCAACAGGGCGTCGGCGGAAGACTTGATCAACTGGGCCTGGCGCAGCTGCTGTCCGCCCAGGCCGCCGCGGCGCAGCAGCAGGTCGGTCAGGCCGATGACGCCGTTCATCGGCGTGCGGATCTCGTGGCTCATGTTCGCCAGGAACTCGCTCTTGGCCTTGGTGGCGGCCTCGGCGACCTCCTTGGCGCGGCCCAGGTCGGCGGCGCGCTGGGCGATCTGGCGCATTTCCGCTTCGCCACGTCGGCAGGAAGCGATAAGGAAAATATCCTCGAATATGACCCACGCCGCGTGCTCCAGCCATCGCCAGGAGCCGCCGTCGACCACGCCGTAGACGGATTGGGGGAAATAAAGCCCGCGCAGGAAGTGGTCCGCGGCCACGATGACGGTCGCGGGAATCAGCACGCGCCAGTCCCGGTAGAAGGCCAGGAACGCGAGCGACCCGAAGACGTGGAAGTGCGTCTCGATTCGCCCGCCAGTCAGGTGGATCAGCAGGGCCGACCAGAGCATCTGCACGACCGCGATCACGTACCGCGTCGAGGGGCGGCCGGGCCGCCGAAGGGCGAGAAAGATCGGAAGAAAGCTGAATGCCCCGCCGAGAAAGACGGCGGCCCACACGTGCGGGTGCATTTGGCTGGCCGTGCCGGCCCAGGAGCGCGGCGAGAGGAACACCGCCGCGACGATCCCGAACACCCACTGGGCCGCCATCAGCACGGCGAACATGCGGTCCGTGTGCCGGTAGACGTTCTGCCTGTGCGTTTCGTACAACTGGGCCGCAACATCAACGGCAGGGGCGGCGGAGCCGAGAGTGGGTTGGAGGCCTTGGGTTATTTCTTGTGACATGCCGGGGTCCCTTCTGTCAGGCAGGATGAAGAGGTGTTGAACAGAGGACAGCCATACACGGGCGCGAATACGGGCTGCGCTACCCGGCCCGTACCCAGGACGAGCGCGGCGACTGCCGAGCGCCCCGCGTTATCGCCCCGGTGGCCGCGGGACTCGGTGATGCCGCCGGAAAACAGCAGCCGTCCGTCCGGGGCGAACAGGAGTACCTGGCCGCTGGTGACCGCGCCGAATCGGCGGGATTCGGACGCGCCGGCATCGGACACCACCGACACGCCGGGGATGGCGGCGGCGCTGTTCCACAGGTCCGTCCGCTCCCACCCGTCCTGTACGCCGGCGGGCCGCAGCATCAGGACAGTCGCGCTCAGCTTCCCCCGACAGTCGGTCATCAATTTCGCCAACTCGCCAACCGTGGCGCGCGAGCACGGGCATTGCGGATGCGCGAACAGCACCAGCATCGGCACGCCGGGCCGGCGAACGACGCTCGAGTCGGCGGGCCACGCGACCGGCGCGCGGGCGGGAGTACCGGGGGTGCTCTCGTATGTCCACAATCGCGACGTCCCGAACGTCACCGCCCCCGCCCAGGCGACTGCGACGAGGGCGCAAGTGATCCGGGTGTAATTCACAGTCTTGCTACGGTGTGGGGGCGATTGCGAGCCGGGCCGGGCCGGAACGGTCGGAGCGAAGCTCCGTGCGACTCCCTCTCCCTCGTATTCGGGGGAGAGGGTCGGGGCGAGGGGCCGAACGTCGGGTTGCGCCTTCATTGCAAATCATGCCTCTTCGCGCTCGGCCCCCGCCCGAGTCGGCTGAGCTTGTCGAAGTCTGCCCTCTCGACTGAGTACAGGGGGAGAGGGATAGAGGATCCTCCTCTAAAGGCGGAACCCCAGTCATCTTCGGCCAAGATGAGGACTGACTTGATCGTCGCGTGATCGGACGTGGAGGGGGCTGCTGTGCGGGTGAGGGTCGCGCTCTACAGCCGCGAGGAATCCAGCGAATTATTCGCCGGGAGGTGCAGGCCGCATTCGACCTTTCCGGTTCCGGCCCAGCGGCCGGCGCGGGGGTCTTCGCCGAAGGTGATCGGGCGGGTGCAGGAGAGCGGGTTGCAGCCGATCGAGGCGTACCCTTCGTTGTAGAGTGGGTGGTACGGCAGATCGTGCTTCTTCATATACGCGTCGATTACCCGGCTACCCCAATTGAGCAGCGGCGAGATTGCGTGGGCGCTGTAGCGTTGCGACCATTCGACGAATTGCACCGCCTTGCGCGTGTCGGCCTGATCCCGGCGGATGCCGCGGAGCCAGGCTTTGGGGACAAGTTCTTTCATCGCACGGTTCATGGGCTCGTTCTTGTTCGCGCCGCAGCAGGCGTCGCGGTCTTTGCGGTAGGTGGGATTCTCCTCGCCGGCCTGATGAAGGTAGGCGATGGGATCGTTCTGCGTGCGGTAGACCCAGACGTTGAGGTTGAGCCGTTGGCGGAGCTGTTCCATGTGCCGCCAGGTCTCGGGGAAGAGGTAGCCGGTGTCGACCATGATGATGCGGATGTTCGGAAGAGCCCGCGTGGCCATGTGCAGGAGCAGTGCGGACTCGGCGCCGAAGGACGACCACATCACCGCGTCGTTGCCGAACCGAGCCGCGGTCCAGGCCACGATCTTCTCCGGGTCGGCGGCCTCGAACGCGGGATTGAGCAGCTCCAGGTCGAGCTGCTCGGGAACGGTATTCTCGGTCACTGCGGTCAATCGACTATCCTGCCTTCCTCAAACTCGCGACGCGGTCGATCAGCGCCTCATAAAACGCCCGCGGCACCTTGCGGCCGTTGGCGGTGCCGAGGCTGATGTCCTTCTTGTTGGTCCCATGAAAATCGCTGCCGCCGGTCTTTAGCAGGCCCATGCGGTCGGCGATTTTCGTGTACTTTTCCACGAGGGCGGCGTCATGGTCGCTGTGCATTACCTCGATGCCCAGGAGCCCGAGGTCCTTCAAATCTTTGATAACGCGTTCGAGCTCGCCGTCATTGGTGGTGCGGAGCTGGACGGGGTGAGCCAACACGGGCACGCCGCCCGACTGGCGGAGGAGGTCGAACGCCTGCCGGGGAGCCAGGCGTTCCTTGTCGAAATACGCCGCCCCTGTCGTCCCAAGATACTTGTCAAACGCGGCTTTGGTTGAGTTGACGTACCCCTTGCGGACGAGCACCGCCGCGATGTGCGGCCGGCCCACCACTCCGCCCGCGGCCTGCCGCTCGACTTCACCCATGGTGATCGCCACGCCCAGATCGTTGAGTTTGCGGACGATCTTGGGGTTGCGGTCATCCCTGGCCGCGACGAGACCCGCGGTGAGGTTGCGAAGGACCGGGCTGTGCGGATCGACGCCGTAACCGAGCAAGTGCATTGTCCCGGGGTGCGGGTATTCGCAACTGATCTCGATGCCGGGGAGAAAGTCGATCCCGACTTTCGCCGCCTCGGCGGAGGCCTCGGCGACGCCGCCGATGGTGTCGTGATCCGTCAGGGCGAGGGCGGACAGGCCCAGCCGCTGGGCGATGCGCACCACTTCCGCCGGCGCGAACGTCCCGTCGGAGGCGGTGGAGTGGGAATGAAGATCGACGTAATTGCTAACCATTTCTCAGATATCCACGAAGGACACGAATGAACACGAAGGAATAAAGAAAACGAATGGCATTTCTCTGCCGTGGCATGGGCGCCTCGCCCATGGGCACGCGGCTATAGCCGCAATTTATGGGCGGGCGCCCGTGCCACGATTTATTCAGCGGCTCACTTCCCTCCGATGCATTTCTTCCTATCCATTCGTGTCCTTCGTGGACCTCTTATGATTGTAGGTAGCCGTGAGCGTCCAGATATTCGAGGACCTGTCCCGCGGCGATCTCGGGGTCGGTGTTTTCTGTGTCAATAACGATCTCCGGCCGCTCGGGCGCCTCATACGGATCGTCAATTCCGGTGAATCCTTTGATCTCCCCCGCGCGGGCCTTTTTGTAGAGTCCCTTGGGATCACGTCGTTCCGCGGCTTCCACCGAAACCTTCACGTAGACCTCGACAAAATCGCCCGCCCCAAGGTTTGCACGCACTGCGTCGCGATCCTTCCGATACGGGCTGATAAAGCTTGCGATCACGATCACGCCCGCATCCGTAAACAGCTTCGCCACCTCTCCAATCCGACGGATGTTTTCCGCTCGCTCCTCCGCGCTGAACCCCAGGTTCTTGTTGAGCCCGTGCCGCACGTTATCGCCGTCGAGGCGGTAGGCATGTTTCTTCCGATCCAGCAGCATCTTTTCGACGATGCAGCCGATCGTGGATTTCCCGCTGGCGGAGAGGCCGGTGAGCCAAAGCGTGACGCCGCGTTGGCCGAGCAACTTCTCGCGGTCCGCCCGCGTGACGTCGCCGGAATGCCAGGTGATGTTGGCCGATTTTAGCTCGGACACGTTTGCCAGTCCCCGGTCGCCAGAAAATCGCGGTTGATCAATGCCTTCACTGGCAACTGACAACTGACAACTGGCAACTCTTTCTCACTCCTCATCAAACAACGGCGTGCTCAGATACCGCTCGCCGAAGCTGCACATCACGGTAACTATCAGCTTTCCCTTGTTCTCCGGCCTGGCCGCGACCTTCGCCGCGGCGGCCATGTTTCCGCCGGAGCTGATGCCGCCGAAGATGCCTTCTTCCTTCGCCAGCTTCCGCGCCCACTCGAAGGCTTCCTCGTCCGTGATCTGAATGACCTCGTCCACAATATCGGTGTGAAGAT
>JAQGHH010000071.1 GCA_028288945.1 Phycisphaerales bacterium | reverse complement strand
ATCCCGAACACGGCCGTTAAGCCCGCCGGGCCGATGATACTGCTTCAGCGGGAAAGTAGGTCACCGCCAGCGTTAAAACAAAACCCCCGGGTCTCCTCAAGAGACCCCGGGGGTTTTTGTTTGCGCTGATCTCTCCGGCTACACTTTTCACCCACCGTGATCGTCCCATCTCAGACCAACCGCTCATCACCGCCCGTCGAGGTGACGCTCTCCTTTGATCGAGGAACGCTCCTCCTCCGCGGCAAGCCCGCTTCCTCGTCGCATCTTTCAGATGTATGGAAATGGGACCCCCGAATCGCCGCCTGGCGGTGTTTTCCTGTCCATTATCAATATGCCAGGGAACTACTCGGGCAAACGTTTGGCTTGGGGCTGCGCGACCTCGTGAAGCCTCCGCCGCGTGTCGCCTGGCCGAAGGCGGATCTGCCCGCGCTCCGAAGTGAGCAGGAAGCGGCGCTTGCTGCTTGGGAGCAAGCCGGCAGCCGCGGTGTGGTGGTGATGCCCACCGGCACCGGAAAAACCGAAGTCGCGCTCGCGGCCATGGCCCGCGCGAAAGTCGCCACGCTCGTCGTCGCGCCCGTCCGCGACCTCATGCACCAGTGGCATCAGCGCATCCTCCGCCGGCTCGGGTACGACGCCGGCCTCGTCGGCGATTCCTGCTTCAACATTCAGCCCGTCACCGTTACCACCTACGACAGCGCGTACCTGCACATGGCCGAAATGGGCGACCGCTTCGGCCTGGTGATCTTCGACGAAGTGCATCACCTTCCCGGCCGCAGCTACCGCGAGGCGGCACTGCTGTGCGCCGCGCCCCTGCGCTTGGGATTGACCGCCACGCCCGAGCGCGCCGACGGCCGCGACTCGGATTTCCCCGGCCTCGTCGGCCCCATCGTCTGCCGACAGGAAATCGCCCAAGCCCGCGGCAAGTCCCTCGCAGAATACGAAGTCGTGCGCATTCCGGTGAAGCTCGAGTCGGCGGAGCAGGCCGTCTACGACACCGCCGGCCGCGTCATCCGCGAGTTCCTCATCGCCAAGCGCACCGCCGGCCAAAAGGACTACGGCTGGCAGGACCTTTGCGCCGAAACCGGAAAAGACCCCGAAGCCCGCCGGGCGCAAAAAGCCTTCCACGCCCGCAAGTCGATCGAAGACCGCGCCGGCGAAAAACTGCGCGTGCTGGAAGACCTGTTCCGCGTCCACGCCGGCGAGCGGGTGATCGTCTTCGCCGGCTCCAACGTGATGGCGATGGACATCTCCCGCCGATTCCTCGTCCCGACGCTCCTCAGCCACTCGCGCAAGAAAGAACGCCGAGCCGTGCTCGAAGGATTCGCAGAGGGCTCGTTCCCCGTGCTCGTCGCCAACCGCGTGCTCGATGAAGGCGTGGACGTCCCCGAAGCAAAAGTGGCCGTAGTCATCGGCGGCCAGGCCTCAACCCGCCAGGCCAAACAGCGCCTCGGCCGCATCCTCCGCAAATCCGGCCCGGCCCGCGCCACGCTATATGAGGTCGTCTGCCAGGACACGAACGAAGAGGAACGCTCAAGACAGCGCCGCCGAAGCGATGCGTATGATCGAATAAAAAGGCGGAAATCGTAATGCTCCGCGGCGAACACGCCATTATCACATTCGACGGCGGCCGGGCTTTTCCCGATCGCCTGACGCGGGGGAAGCATGCGCACTATCTAACGTATGCGAAGCAGATGCTGGCACTTTACCGCAGTGGCGCTGGAACCAAGCGCCAGGAGCTGCACAAATCCGTCGCGAATATTCTCTCCCGCGAGCCCGACTGCGACCCGCGCCGCGTATCGGCGTTCTGTAAGCTGCTCGACGACGCCTCGGAGTTCGCCGCCGACCCGCGCGGCGCCGCGGCCGCCCTGCGCCTGCGCGTCTTTTCGTTCGCCGCCAAGTACCACCCACTGGTCACCACGCCCGACAAGATCTTCGAGCGCAGCGAACAGGAGGTGAAGGGCCTGCTCGCCGCGGGAATCGGCCGGCCTTGGCAGGAAATCGAGCCGGCGCTCTACGCCGACGTGATGAGCTTCCAGCCGCTCGTCAGCTTCGCAGGCTACGAGACCGAGCAGGCATTCCTTTCCCGCTACAACGTCGCGCAGCTCCAGGCGTGCTTGTACCGCGCGCAGGAAATGACGGTCACCGCCCGCTCGGATTTCAAAACAGTGCTGCGATACACCAAGCTCGCGCGTCTCCTGCACGACATTCGGCGGACGGGCGAATCCGAATACCGCATTGACCTCTCAGGCCCCGCTTCGGTCCTCCACGAAACCCGTCGATATGGAATCAACTTCGCCCGCTTCATCCCCGCTCTCCTGTCGTGTCGCGACTGGACGATGCAGGCAACCCTCCCGACCCCTTGGGGCACGCGCGCCCGCGTGACGCTCGGCTCCGATGACGGCTACACCAGCCATCTCCCCGCACCCCAGGAATTCGATTCCGGCATAGAAGAGGCCTTCGCCAAAAAGTTCGGCGACGAACAGGAAGGCTGGAAATTGTCACGCGAAGGGGCGATTCTGCATGAGGGGCAAACCACGTTCGTGCCCGACTTCATCTTCCGCCGGGCGGATGGGGCCGAGGTTTTCATGGAGATCGTGGGCTTCTGGACGCCGGAATATCTGGAGGGCAAGCGCCAAACGCTCCGCCGATTCCGCACCCACACGGTCTTGCTGGCGGTCGCCCACCGCTCGGTCCGAAAGGGCGCGAAAATCCCGCCTGAAGTGATCGTTTACAAATCCGCCCTGAAGGTGGAGCCGGTGCTCGAAGCATTACGAAAGGTAGGCGAATCGCCGGGCTGATCGCCGGGTGCGGATCGAAGCGAATTCAAGGGATAATCAAACTTCCGTCGTCACGAATCTCGAACGCCCCCCACGCCACTTCCCACAGATAGCCGTCGGGGTCTGAAAAATATCCGCTATACCCGCCCCAAAAGGCGTCTTGCGCCGGCTTCTCGATTTCCGCTCCCGCGGCCGCCGCCTGCTGCAGGACGCGGTCCACATCTTCCTTCAATCGCACGTTGTGCGCGAGCGTAATGCCGCTAAATCGGGCGCGCTCGACGAGGAATGAATCGGACACGTCTTTTGCCAAATGCTCGTACGGATAGAGGGCAAGGCATACGCCGTTGGTCTGGAAGAAGATGACTCCCTTCTCCGGCTTCCATGTCGTCGGAAACCCGAGACCATCGCGGTAAAAGCGCAGCGAGCGCTCGAGATCTTTGACACCCAGCGTGATCAGGCTGATGCGGGGTTCCATGCAGGCTCCGGTGGAATTGAGAGTGTTCTATCCTCGCGTCCCGGCGGATTCCATCTTCCTCAGCAGCTCCGCGACATATTCGCGCACGCCGTCCTGGCCCCGGCGCAGTGCGGCCGCCTTCCCATGCCGGTTGAAGAAGTCGATGGCTTTGCGCGTATCGAACTGATTGCGGGGCCCGGCGCCCTTGCGGTCGATGATCGTGGCCGATGAACCGGATATCTCCCTGGCGAATTCCGCGGCCCGCTGCCAGTACATGTAGCCGTCGACGAGGTTATAGAACTGTCCGGCGACCGACTCGTCTCCGACGGCCAGCGTCAACGCATCCGCCACGTCCTGCACGTGCGTGATTTTTCCACCTTGAGGCGTGTCGATCGTGCCGCCCTTGCGCGCCGTCTCGATCAGTTCAAACCATTGGGATCGGCCCAGATCCGGATCGATGCCGTAAACCGCCGCCGGCCGCCAGGCGCTGGTGTTCATGCCGTAATGGACGTAATACGCCTTGAGGTGCGGCTCGACGGAAGCTTTGTACGCACCGTAGATCGACCCGGACCAGGTGGGGTGATTCTCGTCTAGCGCGCGGTCCGGCAATATTTCGTGATGCACTGCCACCGAGCTGACAAAGACGAATTGCCCCACGCCCGCCAGCCGGGCCGCCTCGAGTAATCGCAACGAACCCAGGACATTCCGCTCGAAGTTCGCGATGGGAGACCGCCGCAGCGCTTCCCAATCTGCCGCGTTGTGGATCAACGCATCGACGCCCGCGACCAGCACGGCGAGCGCCAGTGAGTCGGCCTGATCGCCGATGCGCCATTCTCCGACGAACGGCTGGATATGATCCCGCCGGGTCGTCTCCCGGACGAGGGCCCGAACCGTATGCCCAGCGCCGTGCAGCGTGCGGGCGGTGTAACTGCCGATGAATCCGGAAGCCCCGGTGAGTGCGACAAGCATGGGGTGATTGTAGGACGGCGAAGTGTCTGATCTCTCCGGACTGCCGTAGAGACCAATTGAAGTGAAAGTCGCTACGAAACCGTTCGCAAATCGCTCCGGGGTTCGCACGTACCGCAATCGGCGCCGTGCTCGTTGCGCAGCCGCGGGACCACCGCGGCGAATTTCTGCACGACGTAATCGATTTCTTCCAACGTCGTGAACCGCCCGAGGCTGAAACGGATTGCGGTGTGAGCGAGATCGTCGCCCAGGCCCATCGCCATCAGCACATGACTTGCCGCAAGGCTCGCGCTCGTGCACGCCGAGCCGGAACTGACGGCCACGTCGTCCAGCGTGTTAAGCAGCGACGTCCCGTCAAGGCCCGGAAACGAAAGATTCGCCACGTGCGGCAGACGATTCCTCTCATCGCCATTCACGACCACCGGACCCACCCGGTGCGTCAACGAGGATTGCAATCGATCGCGCAAAGCGGAGAGTCGCAGCCGCTCGTTGACCAGTTCATGGGCCGCCAATTCGCACGCCAACCCCAGGCCGACGATTCCCGGGACGTTGAGGGTTCCCGAACGGAACCCGCGTTCATGGGCGCCGCCATCGAAAAGGGGGGTCAGGCGGACGCGCGGGTTTTTCTTGCGGACGTACAGGGCTCCGACGCCTTTGGGGCCGTAAAGCTTGTGCGCCGAGAGGCTCAGTAGATCGATGCCGTCGGCCTGCACATCGATGGGCAGCTTGCCGATGGCCTGCGTGGCGTCCGTGTGGAAAATTACGCCGCGTTCTTTGCAAATCGCCCCGATCTCACGGATCGGCTGCACGGTGCCGACCTCATTGTTCGCGTACATGATGGAGACCAGGACGGTATCCGCGCGAATCGCGTCCGCCACCTGCCGTGCGCTGACGCGTCCCGCCCGGTCCACCGGCAGCACCGTCACGTCCCACCCTTGCTCCGCCAGGCGCTTGCACGGGTCGAGCACGGCTTTGTGCTCCGTGGTCTGCGTGATGAGGTGCCGCCCCTTCTCCCGGCAGGCATCTGCCACCCCTTTGATCGCCAGGTTGTTCGCTTCCGTCGCGCCGCTCGTCCAGATGATTTCTCGCGCTCCGTGCCGTTCGTCCTGTTCGGCGTTCAGCAACCCGGCGACCTGATTCCGCGCGTGCAAAACCGCCGCCTCCGCCTCCCGGCCGAAGGCGTGCGTCCGGCTCGCCGCGTTCCCAAACACACGCGTGAAATAAGGCGACATCGCCTCAAACACGCGGGGGTCAACCGGGGTCGTTGCGTTGTAGTCCAGATAGATCGGCAGCGCGAGCGTCACTCCCGTTCCCTTCCCACCATCTCCACCGGCACGTCAATCCGCCGCCCCGGCAGGATGATGTCCGCGAGCTTTACATCCTGCAGAAACCGCACGAGCTTGTAATGAAGCGCCTGCAACGGCGCCTGCACCGCACACCGCCCGCTGACCCGGCAATCATCGGCGTCCGCGAGCGTCTCATGTTCACACCCGCCCGCCTCCGCGGCACATTCGATCAGCCGCACCGGGCCTTCGAGCGCGAGAATCACTTCATGCAACGAAACGGCGTGCGGGTCGATGGCAAGTTGGTAGCCGCCTTTGGTCCCGCGGAGGCTGCGCACCATGCCGTGCTGCTGAAGCTCCTTCATGATGTTCATGAGCAGCGCCGCCGGAAGCGAGCGCGCTTCGGCGATTTCGCGCGCCGACGCCGTGCGCTCCGACCTCTCGGCGAGGTACGCCAGCGCGATCAGCGCATAATCCGTCTTTTTGCTCAGCGACAGCATGGCAAAACCCGTAAATCCGCCCAAATAGCCGACCTTGCAATATCGATCATACGACATGCGGCGTGCCAAATCCAAGGCAGCGGAGCCCGCTCGGCGAAAGCCCGCGCCCGGCGGAATACCGCGTCACGGGCGGGGCATCAGTGCCATGCTGCCACGCGTGCCACGGCAGCCGCGGCGTCACAATCGTAATAAATGGAATTCGGGAACAATCGGAGAGCAATCCAACCCGGGCTCTGCCTGCCTACTGCTGCTATCTCCCGCATCTACTCTACACTCTGCACTCTTCATTCCGCACTTCCCCGCCTACTCCTCAAACGCCACATTCACGACCTTCCCCTCCCGGAAGAAGACGTGAAATTCGTGGTTCTTGTCGCGGTCGCTTTGGTAGGAGAGGACGAACGGATGGCCCGCGCCCTGCTCCAGCCAGATGCAACCGAACGACAGGACTTTCAGCAGATCGCCCGGCTCAGCGGCCTCGGGCCAGCCGGCGGCGGGCTGGGCCAGTCGCACCTTCCGGTACTCGGGCAATATCGCCCGAAGGATATGCGACAGCAGGGCGGTGTAGTGCGTTTCGATCTGGTGATACACGCGCTCCTGCGCATCAGTCGGCCCCGTCTTGCCGGCGTGAATCGACACGCCGACCCGATGCCCCGCCGGGCCGAACTGCACCTTGCCGCGCCAGAACTGTTCATTGCGGTAGGGGCGCAGCGTGCCGAAGGTGCGGTGATGGATTCGCGGGCCGCGGAAAGGCCACATGCGGGGCAACAAGCCACGTTTCGCGGGCGGGACAGGGGCCGGAACAACGATGCTGTCAACAGAAAACGCAGTCATCGCTCGCAATACCGCCGCGATCCTGCGGTGTTGCGAAGTGACGGTGCGTGACGCCCCGATAGTTTGCGCGCTGAACTTTGCATTAAGTTTACGTTATAATTGCGGGGAATATGCTCTACCTCCGCGATCTTCCCAAGTACGAGGCGATCGAACAGCGCGCTCGCCGATACCCGGAGATCGACCCCGCGGCGGTCGTTTCGTACCTCGTCCTTTTGCGCGTCGCCAGCGACGTGCTCGCCGCGATCGAAACCTACCTCGCGCGCCATAACATGTCGCAAGG
>JAQGHH010000290.1 GCA_028288945.1 Phycisphaerales bacterium | reverse complement strand
GTGAGCGTGTCGGCAAGGCCGGTGGGCATGAGGGAGCCCACGTCCTTTTGCTGTTTGACGCTGGAAAGGGGGATGGCGATTTCCTGCCTTGTGGCGTCGCGGAGGATCAGGGTTTTGTCGTCCTGGCGGACTTTGATGCCGCTGAGGGAGTCGCCGTCTTTGGTGATGACGGTGACGCCGCCAAAGCCGTCCTTGACGGCTTTGTTGGGGTCGAGGAGGGAGTCGATGATGTAGTCGGCGGGGCTGGAGGCGCCGATGGCGCGGAGGTCGGGGGCGAGCCAGCCGCCCACGCCTCCTATGGCGTGGCACTGGTAGCACGCGGCTTCCTTGGTGCGGAAGATGCGCTCGCCGTTGGCGGGGTTGCCCTTGGCCATCACCTCCGCGATGGTCTGCTTCATCTGCTCGGGGGTGAGTTTGGTCGGCCCGGAGGTGAGGCCGGCGGCTTTGCGAAGGAGGTCGGTGAGGCCCGTTTCTTCGCCGCCCTGGGATTGAAGATAGCGGAGGGAGAGGCGGGCGGTGTCGCTGGGGAGTTTCTTGGGGCCGAGGGCGGCGGCAAGGGCATCTGCGCCGCCGGCCCGCTTGACGAATGCGCCGAGCAGCACCGACGGGTCGGCATCCGTCGGGCCGGAGACGAGCACCTCGGCGGCGCGATTCGCGGCTTCCTTCGGGTCGAGCGACACGAGTGCGGCGATCGCGAGCCCGCGCACCGCGCCCAGGCGGGAGGGCTCACTCAGTTTCTTCAGCTCGTCAATGCTCTGTGGGCCACCGAGGTCGGCGAGGGCGTCGATCGCGGAACGACGGATGCCGACGGGAAGTTCGGTGGAATCCTCGGCGGTTTGCGTGAGCTGCGGGCGGAGGGTTTCAAGCTGCCATGCGCCAGCGAGGCGCAACGCGGCGGCGCGAAGGGACTCGTCCTTATCCGATAGGAGCGGCTTGATGCGATCGGCCGCGTCATCGGGGCGGGCGTGGTTTTCCTTTGCGATCTTGGCGAGGGCTTCGAGGATGTGAATGCGGGCGGCCGCGTCCAACACAGCCATGGGCGGCTGTGCTACATGGGTGGCGAGGTCGAAGAGCGTTTGCGCGCCTTTGGTCGGGTCGATGGAGGCGATGAGGTCGATGACGCCGTTGCGGGCGTCGGGCGGGAGCTGGTTGCCTTTGAGTTGCTCGACGAGCACGCCCATCGCCGCGGGGGATTTCACGTCTTGCAGCGCACGGCTCAGGTGGGCGGGCTTCGCCCATGTCGTCAGGCGGCCGGCCTTGAAGGTAGGCATCCAGACGGGCTCGAGGTCGCGGGCGGTTTGCGTCAGCGCCCAATCGAGGTAGACGTCCATCGGCTTGTCGAGCACGCGGGTGGCGAGCGTGATGGACTCGGGGTTCGGAATTGCGGCCAAAGCGCGGATCGCTTCGAGTCGCACGCGCGGGCTCTCATCGTCCACAGCCGCGGTCAGCAGGTCGGTCGCATTGGGGATTTGCGCAGCCCAATGGGAAAGAACGCGGACGGCGGCGGCGCGGGGGCGGAAGTCTTTGCCGCCCAGCACGCGCACGAGCAGCTCGGGCTCGACGACGTCGAGCGATTCATACGTCCAAAGCGCTTCCAGACGATCATGCTCGGCGGATTTGCTGCGGGGGTTGATTGCCTTCACCCACGCAGCGAGTGCGGGGAGGACTTCCTTTGTTCCCCGTTCGCGCAGCACGAGCTTGGCGCGGAGGCGGGTGTATTCTTCGGGGGCTCGGAGGCTTTCGAGCAGCTCGGTAATGGTCGCTTTCGCCAGCTTCGGGCGTTCGACGAGCGGGCGGCCCTTGGCGGTGACGCGCCAGATTCGGCCGTGGACGTGGTCGCGGCGGGGGTCGCGGAAATCGACTTCGCCGTGGTTGATGATCGGGTTGTACCAGTCGGCGATGTAGATCGCCCCATCCGGTCCCATCTTGATGTCGATGGGGCGGAAGTCGGCGTCGCCGCTCACGATAAAATCGGGGAGCTGCTTGCTGACGAAGCCGGAGCCGGAGTCGGTGAGCTGGAAATGGCAGATGCGGTGGGCGCGGAAATCGTTGGTGAGGAAGGTGCCCTTCCAGTCGTCGGGCATGTGGCGGCCGGAGAGGATTTCGAGGCTGCAATACTTGGGGCTGCCGGGGTTGAGGCCGGGGAGGACTTTTTCGTAGCCGACGGCGGATTGGAAGGCCGAGCCGGGGAAGGCGAAGGCGATGCCTTCTCCGCCCGCGCCGTCGGTCTCGAAGGTCTGGCCCCAATCGTCCCAGGCGATGCCCCACGGGTTGACCTGCCCGCGGCAATAGACGTCGAAGTTGCCGGTGTCGGGGCGGTAGCGCCAGGTGCCGCTGCCCAGCAGCGACTTGGTGCCCCAGGGTGTTTCGACGTGAGAGTGAATGTAAATAGACTGATTGAAATAGATGCGGCCGTCCGGGCCCCAGTTGAAGGCGTGGATGATGTGGTGCGTGTCCTCGGTCCCGAAGCCCGAGAGGACGACCCGGCGGAAGTCGGCCTTGCCGGAGCCGGTGGTGTCTTTCAGAAAAAGCACTTCGGTGCTGTTGGCGACATACGCGCCGCCGTCGCCGGGGACGATGCCGGTGGGGATGAAGAGCCCCTCGGCGAAGACGGTGGCCTTGTCGGCTTTGCCTTCGCCTTTGGTGTCTTCTAATACGATCACTTTGTCGTCCGGGTCCTGGCCGGGCTTAAGCTGCGGGTAGGTGGAGGAGGAGACGACCCAGAGCTTACCGTCCGCGTCGAAGTTCATTTCGATGGGCTTGCGGATCATCGGGTCGGCGGCGAAGAGGTTGACTTCGAAGCCGTCGGCGACCTTGAAACTGCGGAGCTCGGCCTCCGGGTCGGCGGGCTTCTCAGAGGGGGCGGCGAAGACCGGAATTGCCGCGAGCAAGATCGCGAAAAGAGCGGCCGTGGTAAGCAGTGGCCTTAGGCGTTTCTTGTGACACGGGCGTCCCGCCCGTGCGGGCGATGCGATGATTTGGATAGCACTGCGGTTCGTCGCGTGGGTGTAATGGGTGGTCATGCGATTGG
>JAQGHH010000058.1 GCA_028288945.1 Phycisphaerales bacterium | reverse complement strand
TTACCTCACGTCCGCCCAGGCGTCTTTCCAGATGGTGCAATGCCGAGCCGATCACCTCCTGAAGCGGCTGCCATTCCTTGCGCACCCGCAATCCGCCGGACTCCAGCCGGGTCATGTCCAGCAGGTTGTTGATCAGCCGGTCCATCCGCTCCGACTCGTCATAAATCGTCTCGGCGAGTTGGCGGCGCGAATCTTCGGAAAGCGCGGACCCGGTTTCGACCAGCGAGCTTGCCGCCCCTTCGATGGCTGCCAGAGGGGTGCGGAGGTCATGGGAGACGCTCGAGAGAAGCGTGTTGCGCATCATCTCCGCCTCGACCTGCACCCACGCCTGCTGCGCTTCCTCGGCGAGCGAAGCGCGTTCGATGGCGAGCGCCGCCTGACTGGCGAACGCCTCGATGAGACGCAACTGCTCCGGGTCGGCCAGCCGCCGCGGCTCCGCCGGGCAGACGCCCAGCACCCCGGCCGTCTCGCGCGACGCGGTGAGCGGGAGGTAGACGGCGCGAGCGCCGGGGAGCGTCGTCGTCCCGAGGCCGGCGGCCTTATCGTGGTCAAACGCCCATTGCGCCACGGCCAACTCGCGGTCGTCCAGGGCAAAGTCATCGACTTTCGACTCACGAGGGGTGACCCGGGAATGTGCGTCCGGCAGCAGCATGACCACCTGCGAGTTGAACACCTCGGCGACATGGTGCACCGCGGCTTTGAGCAGGTTTTCTTTGCCGCGGATGGCGGCCAGATCCCGGCTCAGGCGCAACAACGCCGCCGTCCGGCGTTCGCGATCGCGCGACGCCTGCGCCTGTTCCCGCACGCGGTCGGTGAGCGTGCTGATCACGATGGCCACCGCGAGCATGACCCCGAAGGTCAGCAGATAGCGCAGATCGGACACCACGAACGTCAACCTTGGCGGCACGAAGAAGTAATCGAAAGCGGCTACGCTTAAGACCGAAGCCACGATCGCCGGCCCGCGGCCGAAGCGCGTCGCCACGATGACGACCGCGAGCAGATAGACCATCACGAGGTTGGCAAGATCGATCGCGCTGTGGAACGCGAGCGTAGCGCACCACGCCAGGCCGGTGAATGCCGCAACGACTCCGGCGCTCCAGGCATACTGCGACCATCGGATCGGCGGCGCTTCGGGCCGATCGCCCTGAGGGCCCGTGGCCTCCTCCGCCAGGGCGCGGATCACGTAGATGTCGATCGCCCCGCTACCGCGGATGATCTCTTCCACCGCCGACCCAAAGAGCACCTCGCTCCACCGCGGCCGCTCGGGTTTGCCGATGACAATTTTGGTCACGTTCCGTTCCCGCGCGTAGGAGAGGACTTCCTCGCTCACCGATCGTCCACTGAGCGTGACGGTCTCCGCGCCCAGCTGCGCCGCTAGGCGGAGGGTCTGCGTGGCGCGGTCGCGGTCGGCTTGCGAAAGCCGGGCATTGGGTCTTTCCACATAGACCGCGACCCACGGCGAGCGCAGGCTCGTCGCGAGGCGCTTGGCCGCGCGAACGAGCCGGGCCGACAACGGGCTGGGCGACACCCCCACCAGCAGCCGTTCCGTCGCGGCCCACGTCTCGCGGACGCGGTTTTCCCGGCGGAAATCCTGCATCTGCGCGTCGACCCGCTCCGCCGTCCGGCGCAGTGCCAATTCGCGCAGGGCCAACAGATTTCCCTTGGAAAAGAAATTCCGGCTGGCGCGCTCGGCCATCTCCGGCGTGTACACCTTTCCTTCCTCAATGCGCTCAAGCAGCTCATCGGGAGCGATGTCGATCAGTTCCACGTCATCCGCCTGCTCGAGCACCGAGTCCGGCAGCGTCTCTCGCACCTTGACCCCTGTGATGCGCTCGACGATGTCGTTCACGCTTTCCAGGTGCTGGACGTTGAGAGTGGTATAGACGTCGATTCCGGCGTCTAGGACCTCTGACACGTCCTGCCATCGCTTGGGATGGCGCATCCCGGGTGCGTTGGTATGGGCCAGTTCATCGATAAGAAGCAAAGCCGGCCGGCGTTTGAGGGCGGCGTCGAGATCGAATTCCTTGAGGCGGACGTTCTTGTAGTCGACGAAGTGGTACGGCAGGAGGTCCATGCCCAACAGCAGCGCCTCGGTATCCGTCCGCGCATGGGGCTCGGCGTAGCCGACCACAACATCCATTCCCTCGGCCGCCCGAGCCCGGCCCTCCTCAAGCATTGCATAAGTTTTGCCGACGCCGGGCGCAGCGCCGAAGAAGACCTTGAGCTTGCCGCGAACGGCCTTGCGTTCCTGTTGCTGAACCTCGGCCAGAAGCATGTCCGGGTCAGGTCGGTGATTGTCGAGCACGCGTTCGGTCATGGGGTGTCCTGTGGCCGGGAAGGCATTTTACACCGCATTTTATGAAAAAAGCCCGCGAGGGCCGGTGGTGGGTCCCTCGCGGACACGCTGCGGAAAGTGGCCTCCCGCAGGTTCGCTGTTTCCATAACGGCTGGGACTGGTCACGACGCTGAGATTTGGCGCTCTACGGCGCGGTGGCAGGCACAGTCGCCGGGGCGGTCGCAGGCATCGGACTGACGCGATCCAGCGCCAGATTCAACGCCAGTATGTTCACCCGCGGCTCTCCGAAAATCCCGAAATCCGGCTGCTCGGTGGTCTGGCCTATCAATTCAAGCACCTTCTCCCGCGTCATTCCGCGAGCGCCGGCCACGCGCTTCGCCTGCACCTGGGCGTAAGCAACGCTGATGTGCGGATCGAGGCCCGATCCTGAGCCGGTGACCGCATCCGCAGGTACCGGCTCCTTCGCGGTGAAGCTCAATGGCGACTTGTCATCGTTGAACGCCTTGATCAGCTTCACATCGTCCAGGTTGCCCTGCGCGTCTTTGAATTTCTCCACTGGGACGGACGAGTTGTATTCGACGCCGTTGTCCACGCAGTAATGAACGAGGCGGAGTTCGATGCCGTCGAAATCGACGACCTCGTTGCCTTTGTCGTCCTTCTTGGTGGTGCCGTTCAGAAGCTTCGCGCTCGTCGGGCCGAGGTTGCTGCCGCTTGAGGCGGTGGCGTCGTAGCCGGAGCCCGCGGCAGACGGGCGCGGGTGAAAGTACCGCGCGTCCGCGAAGTTCTGCCCGATCAGCGAAGACCCGACGGCGTCCTTCTCCTGACTGACTGGCTGGCCGTCCTTGCCGACGAGCGAGCCGTTGGCCTTGTGCGGGAAGGCCGCTTGGGCAAGCCCCCAAACGAGCAGCGGATAGATCCCACAGACGATTAATGCCAGGACGAAAGTCGCGATGATGCTTACGCGCAGGTGAGTGATGAGCGATGCGATCAAGCCCGGCTCCGGATTATTTGATTCAACGGGCGGATGTTCGTTTGATTCAAGTTTAGTGTGCATGAGAAACCTCGTAGTTCATGGGACGTGCGCTCATTCATGCCAGATGCATTACATGGACCATCAAGTCGATCAGCTTGATCCCGATGAACGGAATGACGACGCCGCCCAGGCCATAGATCAGCAGGTTTCGGCGGAGGATTGCCGCCGCGGGGAGCGGGCGGAATTTTACGCCGCGGAGGGCCAGGGGGATCAGCACGATGATGATCAGTGCGTTAAAGATGACGGCGCTGAGGATGGCACTGTAGGGGGATGCCAGCCGCATGACGTTCAGCGGGGCGATCGCAGGGAACGTCGCGACGAGCATCGCGGGGATGATCGCGAAGTACTTGGCGACGTCGTTGGCGATGCTGAAGGTGGTCAGCGCGCCGCGGGTCATCAGGAGCTGCTTGCCGATCTCGACGACCTCGATGAGCTTCGTGGGGTTGGAGTCGAGATCGACCATATTCCCCGCCTCCTTGGCGGCCTGGGTGCCGGTGTTCATCGCGACGCCGACATCGGCCTGGGCGAGGGCGGGCGCGTCGTTGGTGCCGTCTCCCGTCATGGCGACAAGGTGGCCTACCGCCTGTTCCTTGCGGAGCAGGCGCAGCTTGTCTTCGGGCGTCGCCTGGGCGAGGAAATCATCGACGCCCGCCTCGGCCGCGATGGCGGCGGCGGTGAGCGGGTTGTCGCCCGTGATCATCACCGTGCGAATTCCCATCGCCCGGAACCGCTTAAACCGCTCGGGCAATCCGCCCTTCACGATGTCCTTGAGAT
>JAQGHH010000056.1 GCA_028288945.1 Phycisphaerales bacterium | reverse complement strand
TCGGCGTCCGATCACCGTGGCAAGTTCGCCTGGAAGTAACGCAGCCAGTTCTCGCCGAGGATTCCGCGCACCGCGTCGTCGTCGAACCCTCCGGCGGCCAGTGCGTCCGCCAAGCGGGGCAGGTCGGCGGAGGTTTGGATTTCCTGCGGGATCTGTTCGCGGCCCAGGCCGCCGTCCATGTCGGTGCCCAGGCCGACGTGGCGGGCGTCGCCGGCGAGGTCGCATAGGTGTTTCACATGACGGACGACATCCGCGAGCATCGCGCGGCGTTTGCCTTGCTCATTCGGCGAGAGCAGGAACTTGTCGAAGAAGTTGATGCCGATCATGCCGCCCCGGCCGAAGAGGGCGCGGGCCATTTCATCGGAGACTTGCCGATCGGTGGGGACGATGGCGCGGCAATTGGAATGCGAAGCCATCACCGGTCCGCCGCTGATTTCCAGGAGCTGCCAGAAGGATTCCTCGGCGAGATGCGAAATGTCATGAATGACGCTCAGGCGATCGAGCGCGCCGACGAGCGTGACGCCATCGGCGGTCAGCGGCCCGGGCGCGCCGGTGCCGCCGGCGTAGCGGGTGCGCTTCCAGGCGAGGCCGACGATCCGCAAGCCGGCGTCGAACCAGGCGGGGAGGTCGTCAAGTGTGCGGATCGCGTCCGCGCCTTCGAGTAGCAGGATGGCGGCTTGCGCATTCGTGGCGCGGGCGGCTTGTCCCTGACCCGCTGAAGCATTTGACGCGGGCGGGGCGCCCGTGCCACTTGGTGCCACGTTACTTGTCGAAATGGGCAACTCGTCGCGCCGGGTCACAAAGCGCATGCGGCCTTCGCGCACTTGTCGCTGATACCAGTCGAGTTGCTTGCTGGCGGCGAGTGCGGCCTCCTCCGCGGTGCGGTAGCCGGGCTCGTTGGGGAGGACCGGTTGGCAGAAGATTGTGGCACAGATCAGGCCGACGCCGCCGGCTCGCAGGTCCGGCAGGCCGACGCTGGGGACGCCTTCCTTGTCCGGGGTTTGCTCGACGGCGGGGCGCGTCACGTCGCGGCCGCGGACGGCGTTGTAGGCGAGGTCGAGGTGGGCGTCGACGATGAGCACGAGGTCTCCTTGCGGATTCAAAATCGCGGCGGACGGGCGGGGCATTTTCGAATCGCGATCTGTCGGTTGCAATCTGAAATTTAAGATCTCCGATTTTAATATTTCAGATTTCAGACCTCAGATCTCAGAGCGCGTCCAGATCATGCGGCTGATCCTAGTCCTTTGCTTTGCCCGGCAGGAACCGCCGTACTTTCGGCCACAGCGCGCGTGGCCGGGGAAACCCTGCCCCGTGGGTGGGCGCGGGACCGACGGGCTCGTGGCTGTAGTAGCGGATGGCCCGGCCGCCGATGACGCGCACCTCCAGCCAATTCCAACCCGCGCCGATGCCCATGCCGATCAAAGGCGCGGCCTTACTCACGACGGCTTCGCGCGTGAGCGACTTGCTCAGGTAGCGGGCGGCGAGGCGCGTGAGTGTGCGAACCATGTCTTCCGTGACGTACTTGCGGAGGGCCTGCTGCGACATGCGCTCGCCGGCCCGGATGCCCAACTGCCGCAGCATCTGGCTGGCGGCGGAGGGGAAGACGATGCTGATGACGTCCGTCCGCAATGCCCTCGGGTCACTCAGAGAATCGGGATCGAGCAGGGCGGCGATCGTGCCGACGAGCGTGCCCTCGATCTTCAATACGGCGGCCATGTCCGCCAAAGCGGCGGGGAGCATGGTGAAGGGACTCGCAATGACGCCGGTCACCGCACCGGCGGTGGCAGCGCGGCGCTTGGCCGTCCGAATTGCGTGGAGTGCGAGGTCGCTGGGGGCAAGTCCAGGATGCGCCGCGCGCAGTTCCCCCGCCGCCTCGCGGCATTTATCCGGGTCGGGGATGACACGCTCGAGCAGGGTTTCAAAGTTCATTCTCTCCGTTCCTTTCAGGCGTTGCATACCGATCCTTGAACCATTGACGCAAATCCAAGTCTCTCAACGACGCCAAACGATTGGAAAGGCAGTGCGTGCGCGCCTGGCGGGCCGAGCAAAGCGGCCTGCCTTTCATAGCATAGGCGGGGGAGCAATCGTGAGCCACGTATTCCGCGCGCGAAGAGCTTGGTTGCAATTCCGGGTTTGTGCAGATCAGGTCCAAGCGCCGTTGGGCCGCCCCGGCCCCGGTCGGGAATGGCGCCCCACATGCCATCTAAAGTCGGGGGGGGCGAACGTCCGATAATTCCTAAAAGATGCTCGATCGACTGCTCCACGCGCTGACATCATCGAAGAACGAGGCCGCCGACGACGTGCTGCTCGAGGCGCTGCGCGTCGGGGCCATGCGCGAGCAGGGGCCGGTGCTCGAGGCGCTGCTGCGGCGTAAGTCCGTGCGCGGGCTTTGCGGGGTGATCGAACAATACGACAAGCTGCCCGAACCCTTGCAGCAGGACGTGCTGGCGAACGTCAAGCTGTTCCACCACGCGCTACGCGAGGCGGGCCGCAGTGAGCACGTGCCGCTGCGCCTGGCGGCGCTGCGGCTGATCGCGCTGGGCCGGCAGGGGAAACTCGCATACGTGCTGTCGGAAAACTTGCATGAGTCCGATGAGGCACTTTCCAAAGCCGCGACGGAGGCGATGGTGGCGCTGGCTCGGTGGGTGGCGACGGAGACCAAGCGGCTGCAGAGGGAGAGACGGGGGGATGGGGAGGTGGAAGGACGCGGGGACGCGGGGGCCGGGGGACGCGGGGATAATGAGGGAGAGGCGCCGCAGTCGGTGGGTCAATACGGTGATCCGACCATTCCTCAACCTGAAATTTCAAATTTGAAATCCGAAATTGGCAATTCGAGCCCCGACCCCTACGCCGAGCTCATCGCCCAGCGTCCCGAAATCGAGGCGGCGGTGGCTCGGGCTTTGGACGTGCATCGCGGGAGGCATGGGCAAGACCTGCTGCGGGCGGCGCTGCTGCTGTGCGACTGGCCGGGGAGCAAGACGCTGGCCGTATTGCACACGGCCAAGCACGGGGGGCAAAGCCCGATGGTTCGGCGGCTCCAGCAGCCGCCGGCCAGTGAGCATGTGGAGGCTTTCCTGCTGGGGGCGAGCCACGGGCAGTTGCGGTCGCATTTCGGGATTGTCTTTTCGCACATCGACGAAGCGCCGGTGCTGGACGCGCTGCTCCGCCGGACCCATTGGCTTAAGGACCAGCAGCTTCAGGTCTGCATGCACCAGGTGACGCGCGGGGCGTGGTGGGGCGTGGGGGAGCTGCTGCACGACATCGAACGCCGGACCGGGGAGGAGGCGGCGCGGGTGGGGGAATGGCTCGCATGCTCCGGCATCCATGACGTGGTGCAGGACGAGCGGATGGAAAAGCTTCTCGCCCACGCGTCGGACAGCTTCGAGGGCCGCCTGCGCCTGCTGCGCGTCGCGGCGCGACGAAAACGCGGCGCGTCCGTCCAGTTCCTGCGGACGATGCTCGGCGACCCGGACGAGCGGCTGGTGCGGATGGCGGCGCGCGAGATCGTCCGCCGACGGCCCGCCGACTACGAAAACATGCTGCTGCAGCTCATGACCAACGCCCCGGCGTCCGTGCGGAAGGTCGTGAGCCGGGCGATCGGGCAGGTCGGCTTCGAGCAATTCTGGCAGCGCTACGACCGCCTGGACCGACCGACGCGCCAGCAAGCCGGGCGGGCGATGCTCAAAATCCTTCCGGATGCGCTCCAGCGGCTTGAGCGCCGTCTTGTGGCGGGCGCGCCGGATCAGCGGATCAAGGCCATGCAGATCGCGCAGGAGTTGGGGCTGGCCGACGAACTCCGCGAGCCGCTCGTGCAGCTCTGCACCGATTCCAACCCGCGGCTGCGCAGCAAGGCGGTGAGCGTGCTCGGGGAAGTACGGGCGGTGCCGTCGGAAGTGCTGGTGGATCGGCTCGTCAATGACACGGATGCCCGCGTCCGTGCCAATGCCATCGAAGTGATGGAGCAGCGCCCGCAGGCGCAATTGCTTCCCGTGCTGACGCAACGGGCGCGGGCGCTGAACAACCGCGAGCGGGCCAACGCGATCAAGGCGCTGCACGGGATGAAAGTCGGGGCCGCGGGGGGCCAGCTCATTCTCATGCTCCGCGACTCGCGCCCCGAACACCGGATCTCGGCCTTGTGGGCACTGCGGCAGATCGGTTGGTGGCAATTGATTAACGAAGTCGGCCGCGTGGCGAAAGAGGACGAGAATTTGCGCGTCCGCCGATATGCGCTGGGCGTACTGAAAAACGTCGTCGAAATGGCCCGGGAGAAGAAAGGCGCGGGTGCGGCATGAGATGGGGACGAGTCGATGACGCGGGGACACGGGGACGCGGGGACGCGGAGATGCGGGAGCGCGGAAAGGACGGCGATATTTGTCACGTTTCACGTGTCACGTGTCAGCTTCCACCTTTCGTTCGACACGCGGCGTTCATCGCGCTCATGCTATTGGCATGCACGACAGCCTCCGCCAAGCCTACCCAGCAGGAAGTGTTTCGGAGCATTCAGGACAATGTGAACGAGACCGGCACCTCGGGAATCAAGCCGATCCTTCTGATTTGCGCGGGTGCCGGCGTGCTGGGATTGCTGGCACTTTTCGGCCGTCGGCAGCAAAGGCAGGCGACGCCCAAGGCGCTGAATCATCCGGGGAAGCTGCTGAAGGAAATCATGAAGACTGTGCCATTGAGGCCGGCGGAATTGAAGCAACTGAAGGTCGTGACGGAGGAATCGGCGCAGGCCAGCGACGGGCCGCTGCAAAGCCCGCTGGTACTGGTGCTTTGTCCGTCGGTGCTGGCGAAGGCGGTGCAATCGCGGTCGACCCGCGCGGACCGGCGGTTGCTTGGGCAGGTGCTGAAAAAAATAGTGCGGAGTCAACACAGCGGCGCTGCTTAGGACTAGGGAAAAAATTCTGCCCGTGTAGGCGTCGCATTAGGGCTGGGGAAAAACGTTGTGCGCGTTCGGCAGGGTCCGCTTTGGCGGACGTTTTCGGTGCGACCCGTGAAGCCACGTCCGCTAAAGCGGACCCTACGAAGGCCGCTTTTTCCCCAGCCTGTAGCGGACGCGTTCAGGGTCAACCTTCCGCGGCCTGGCGCAACGCTTGTGCGGCGTTGTCAAATTATGCGAGGCGTTCCCAGCGGGTCGCCGCCGGGGTGCGGGTGCCGCATTCGGGGCAGGTGCCGCTCTCATTGGCGGTGAGGTTGTACCCGCACGCGGGGCAGAGCGGCGAAATGATCCTGGAACGTCGCGGGATCAGAATAAGAAACGTCGCGACGAGCAACACACTGGTCGCGCCGAGAAGCACGACCATATCAGTCGTGATGGAGCGCGTCAGCTTGAAGTGAGGCGCGAGCACCCAGGCGGCGATGCCCGCCATGGCCGCCGCCAGGCAGACCTGTCCGATTTGTCTTCGCCACGGCCAGGCGAATAGAAGGATCAGGGCGGCACTGCCGTACGTGATTGCCGCCAGTGCAAGGGTCGCCCGGCGGGCCCGTTCGGCGAGCATCCAGCCTTCAGAAGTTTCGCTGGTCGGCGGCCCGCCATCCGGGGCATGACGACGGCGCGGGTCATCCGGCCTTCCACGAATCGCACTTCGACGCGCCAACCCGCCGCCCCTTCGTCAAATATGGTGCCGGGAATTATGACGACGTTTTTGTCCGGGCCGATCCGCTGAGGCTTCAGCGGGAGACGGGGCGTTACACGCTTTTGCAGATCGGCAACGTCATGGTGGAACTAGGTCGATACTTGATAGTACAGAGTTCGTTTCCGCTGTTCGTACCCGCTCAGCTCGCGAGCCTGCCGCAGGGCGGCGGCTTCTGTGCCAATTTTGGCCAGGACGAGGTTACCGAGGGCCAGAATGAAAATCGCCCACATCCGCGCCGCAGGGGACCGACCAAGTGAGTGAAACAGGCTTCTTGTTATCACTTCACCGCCCTCCTTTGCGTTATCACTACTACGGTTTCAAGCCGCGGTTGTTAGGGAAAATGGTGATTGAGTCTCTGCGGTTCTAATTCACGGCCCCGACCCACTTTGCGGCAGTTAATTGCCAGGCCTCTTTCGCCGCAATTCCTAGGGATTCTCACCGCAACGCGTTTCATGACGATGAGTACCAATAGTTGAGAGCCTTTCTCTCGCACGTCCATTTAGGTCGGCACATTGGCCCGGGGAAAGGGCAGAAAGAGTTGAATGCTCACCATTCACGGGAGCCGGTCCCGATTTTGTGACGGGGTATCACGGCGAAATTTTCTGAAAATCGGGACGCTGGGATTGGCCGGCCTGTCCTTGCCGCAGCTGCTCCGTGCGGAGGCGGCGGCGGGAATCCGTCAGTCGCACAAGGCCGTCATCATGATCTTCCTGCCGGGCGGGCCGGCGCATCAGGACATCTTCGACCTCAAGCCGCAAGCCCCCTCCGACATCCGCGGCGAATTCATGCCCATCGACACCAACGTGCCGGGCATGCAAATCTGCGAGATGATGCCCCGGCTGGCGAAAATGGCAGATCGCGTGGCGCTCATTCGCTCGATGGTCGGATGCACGGGCGATCACGACGCGTTTCAATGTCTCACCGGCCGCCTCAAGCGGCAGATGCCGCCGGGCGGATGGCCGAGCCTCGGCTCGTGCGTATCGAAAATTCAGGGGCCACTCAATAAAGCGATCCCGCCGTTCGTGGGGCTTGCCCCGAAGATGGGCCACATGGAATGGGCCGACAACGGCCAGCCGGGTTTCCTCGGGATCTCCCACGCGCCGTTCCGCCCCGAAGGGGAAGGCAAGGCGGACATGGTCCTCAATGGCGTCACGCTCGACCGCCTGACCGACCGCCGCTCGCTGCTCACCAGCCTCGATCGCATGCGCCGCGACGTCGATTCCAGCGGCATGATGGACGGCCTCGACACCTTCAACCAGCAGGCGATGGGCATGCTCACTTCCAGCAAGCTCGTCGAGGCGCTCGACCTGGCAAACGAAGACCCGAAACTTGTCGAAGCCTACGGCAAAGGTATCGCCGCCAACCGCGACGACGGCGGGCCGCGACTCACTTCAAACTTCCTCGTCGCCCGGCGGCTTATCGAGGCGGGGGCGCGGTGCGTGACGCTCGCCTTCAGCCGATGGGACCATCACGGCAGCAATTTCCCGCAGCTCCGCGAGGATCTGCCGTTGCTCGATCAGGGCCTGACCGCGCTGCTCCAGGACTTGAAGGATCGCGGGATGGACAAGGACGTTTCGGTCATCGTGTGGGGCGAATTCGGCCGCAGCCCGAACATCAACAAAGAGGGCGGCCGCGACCATTGGCCGCGCGTCTCCTGCGCGCTGCTGGCCGGCGGAGGGATGAAGACCGGGCAGGTCATTGGAGCCACTGACCGCCTGGCCGGCGAAGCCACCGAGCGCCCCGTCGAGTTCGGCGAAGTCTTCGCCACGCTCTACCACAACCTCGGCATCGACGTAAGCAAAGTAACCCTCCCCGACCTCAGCGGCCGTCCACAGTATTTGGTGGACAGTTGCCAGCCGATGCGGGAGTTGGTGTAGGGATACGTGACCTTGCAGAAAGGATCGCCATGCTGACGATTTACGGAAACGCCTCCCGTTTTTGTGACGGCGTCTCCCGGCGCAACTTTCTCAAGATCGGCGCCATCGGGCTCGCCGGCCTCTCGCTCCCGAGCATCCTCCGCGCCGAGGCGATGTCGGGCCGACGGTCGCACAAAGCGGTCATCATGGTCTACCTGCCCGGCGGGCCTTCCCACCAGGACATGTTCGACCTCAAGCCCGGCGCGCCCGTCGACGTGCGCGGCGAATTCAACCCCATTGCCACCAGCGTCGCGGGAATCCAGATCTGCGAGCACATGCCGCGCGTGGCCGCGATGATGCAGAAGTTTGTCGTCATGCGGTCGCTCGTCGGCTCGGAAGGGGACCACAGCGCGTTCCAATGCCTCACCGGCCGCACCAAGAAACAAATGCCGCCCGGCGGATGGCCCGCCCTCGGCTCCTGCGCCGCCAAGCTCCAGGGCGCGACCGACCCGGCCGTCCCCCCCTACATCGCGCTCTCGGGCGACATGGGCTCCTCCACCTCAAACGCCAGCGGCTTCCTCGGCAGGGCGTACGAGCCGTTCCACCCCTCGGGCAAGGGGAAGGCCGACATGGTTCTCAACGGCGTCACGCTCGACCGCCTCTCCGACCGCAAGGCGCTGCTGAGCAGCCTCGACAAATTCCGCCGCGATGTGGACTCCAGCGGCGCGATGAAGGGAATGGACGCCTTCGACCGACAGGCGATGGACGTGCTCACGTCCAGCAAACTGGTCGAAGCCCTCGACATCAAGAAAGAGAATGCGAAAGTCCTGGAACGCTACGGCAAGCAGAAAGGCGACTCCAAATCCATCGAACAATTCCTCGTCGCCCGAAGACTCGTTGAGGCGGGCGCACGGTGCGTCACGCTCGCTTTCGGCGGGTGGGACACGCACAGCAACAACTTCAAGACAATGAAGGAGCAGCTGCCCCGGCTGGATCTGGGGGTCTCGGCGCTCGTGCAGGACCTGTATGACCGCGGCTTGGACAAGGACGTGACGGTATTGGTCTGGGGCGAGTTCGGCCGGTCCCCGAAGATCAGCGCGGACGGCGGCCGCGACCACTGGCCGCGTGTGACCGGCGCCCTGATGGCGGGCGGCGGAATGCACGCCGGGCAGGCCATCGGCGCCACCGACCGCCTCGCGGGCGAAGTGACCGATCGCCCCGTGCAGTTCGGGGAAGTTTTCGCCACGCTCTATCACAACCTCGGCATCGACACGACCAAGGTCACCTTGCCGGACCTGGCGGGCCGGCCGCAATATCTGGTGGACGGATATCAGCCGGTGCGGGAATTGGTTGGTTAGCCTGTTCCTCTCCCTCCTAGGGAGAGGGTGAGGGTGGAGCGTCAGAAGTTGCGGACGGCACGTTTCGCAAATGTAGGTTCGGCTCCGCCGAACATTCCGTTGCGATAGCAAGTACGAGTTCAAAAAACATCCTCCCTCTCCCTCGCACTCGGGGGAGAAGGCAGGGGTGAGGGGCCGAGCGTAAGGACGCGTGAATTGCACTGGCTTTCCTGTAGGGTCCGCACCGCGGACCATTCCCGCATGGCGGGCAGGAGCAGTGGTCCGCTGTGCGGACCCTACGAGATTCGAGTGCAACTCGACGTTCCGCCCCTCACCCTAACCCTCTCCCCCGAGTACGGGGGAGAGGGGACCAGAGAAGACGGGCCAAAGAGATGATGCAAATGAGACGGAACGACATGCGATCTCTCGCGGTTTTAATCGGGTTGTCTGTTGCCGTGGCCATTGCAGCATCGGCGCGCGGCGCCGACCAACCCGCAACTGAGAAGCAAGTTGCCGTCCAAGATATCGGTCCGCTCAAATCCCTCGCGATCTGCCCCGGCGATCCCGCTATTACCGCCTTGAAGCTCCGCGGCTCCGACGCCCGCCAGCAGCTCGTCGTCACCGGCTCGTTCGCCACCGGAGCACAGCGCGATCTGACCCGTGAAGTGAAGTACGAAGTGGCGCCTACTGGCATCGTCGAAGTTGATCGCAACGGCCTCGTCACAGCCCTCGGCGACGGCTCGGCAAACATCGCCGTAAAAGCCGGGGATGGCCCGTCAGCCACGATCCCCGTGACGGTCGAGCAGTTCACCACGCCGGCCCCGATCAACTTCCCCAACCGCGTCGTCCCGGTTTTCACGAAGCTCGGCTGCAACTCCGGCGGCTGCCACGGAAAACTCAGCGGCCAAAACGGTTTCAAGCTCTCGCTCCTGGGCTTCGAGCCTGCGGAAGATTACGAGCACCTGGTCAAAGAGGCCCGCGGCCGGCGGCTCTTTCCCGCCGCCCCGGATCGGAGCCTGCTCTTGCTGAAGGCCACCGGCGCCCTCCCTCACGGCGGGGGCAAGCGCCTCGAGCCAGCCAGCGACGACTACCGCCTGCTCGCCCGCTGGATCGCCCAGGGAATGCCCTACGGCAAAGCCGATGCGCCGACTGTCGCGAAGATCGAAGTCTTCCCCGCGCAGCGCGTGATGAGCCGGGGCGGCCATCAGCAGCTTGTCGTCACCGCACGCTACACGGACGGGTCGACCGAGGACGTCACCCGCGAAGCCCTCTACCAGGCGAATGAAACCGAGATGGCCAAGGTCGACCCCGACGGCCACGTGCAAATCCAGCAGCAGCCCGGCGACGTGGCGGTGATGGTGCGGTACCAAGGGAAGGTCGCGGTCTGCCGGGCAACGGTGCCGCTGGGCGCGCCGACGGACAAACTGCCGTCGGTCAACAATTTCATCGACGAACTGGTCTTTAAGAAGCTCAAGGAAGTGGGGATGCCGGCGTCCGAGGTCTGCTCGGACGTGACGTTCATCCGCCGGGTGACCGTTGACATTGCGGGTCGATTGCCCACGCCCGATGAGGCCGTGAAGTTCGTGGCCGATAACGACCCGGCCAAGCGCGACAAGTGGATCGATACGCTCCTGGCCGGCACCGATTATGCCGACTACTTCGCCAACAAGTGGGCCGCGCTTTTGCGCAACAAGCGCACGCAGCCGACCTACGCCCGCGGGACGTTTGAGTTTCACGACTGGGTCCGCGACGGCCTGCTGGCTAACAAGCCCTTCGACCAGTTCGTGCGCGAAGTGATCACGGCCACGGGCGACGTGGACGAGAACCCGGCAGTCGGATGGTACCGGCAGGTGAAGGATCCCAACCAGCAACTGGAAGACGTGGCGCAGCTCTTCATGGGAATGCGGCTTCAATGTGCCCAATGCCACCATCACCCGTTCGAGAAGTGGAGCCAGCAGGACTACTACCAGTTCTCGGCGTTCTTCTCCCGCGTCGGCCGCAAGGGCAACGCGCAGGCCGGCGACGACATTATTTTCCACAAGCGCGGCGTTCCCTCAGCGACGAACACCAAGACGAAGCAAAGCGTGAAGCCCGCGGGCCTGGGCGAGCCGCCAATGGACGTATCGACGGAGGTGGACCCGCGCGTCCTTCTCGCCGACTGGATGACGCGCAAGGAAAACCCCTTCTTCGCCCGGTCGCTCGTTAACCGCTACTGGAAGCATTTCTTCGGCCGGGGGATCGTTGACCCCGAAGACGACATGCGCGAAACCAACCCGCCGACCAATCCCGAGTTGCTCGAAGCCCTCGCGAAGCATTTCACCGAGAGCAATTACGATTTGAAGGAGTTGGTGCGGACGATCTGCCGGTCGCATACTTATCAGCTCGATTCCACGCCCAACGAGTACAACGCGATCGACAAGCAGAATTTCTCGCGCTACTACCCGCGCCGCGTTCCCGCGGAAGTGCTGCTCGATTCGGTGGACGTGGTGGCGGGGATCCCAAGCAAGTTCGACGGAATGCCCGCCGGCACGCGGGCGGTGCAACTACCGGACAACAGCTTCAATTCCGGCTCGTATTTCCTTCAGGTCTTCGGCCGGCCGGATTCGTCGAGCGCCTGCGAGTGTGAGAGGTCGATGGAGCCGAGCCTCGCCCAGAGCCTGCATCTGCTCAACGCAAAGGACATCCACGAAAAACTCGCCGCCCCCGGCGGGCGCGCCGCGAAATTGGCGGCGGACGACGCCCGCAGCAACGAGGACAAGGTCCGCGAGCTTTACCGCCTGACCTTCAGCCGCGACCCGGACGTGAGCGAAATCGCCGCCGCGGTCGGGTACATCGAGCGCTCCACGGCCAAGGGCGACGCCAAGGAAAACGCCGCCAAAAAGAAACAGGCGGCGTACGAGGACGTGATCTGGGCGCTGATCAATACCAAGGAATTCTCGTTCAACCATTGATGTCGTGGCACGGGTTTGCAACCCGTGCAGGGGGCGTACGAGAGCGATGAACATTTGACTCTCCACGCACTCCGCACGGGTTGAAAACCCGTGCCACAAGAGAGCCGTGGCGTCCGCGGTGCGGACCCTACATGTGTCGATGCGATATTAGGAACGAGCGATGGTTGGGCGAAAAGCTGAACTGCCTTCATCAATCAGGGCCGCCCTCCGGGGAAGCACCGGGCGGTCTTTCGTGTCCGCGATTGTGATTCTGCTGCTCGTGGTTTCCCCCGCATTCGCGCAGCTCCCCGCCGCCCGGCTCACGGCAGTCTTTCCGCCTGGCGGCCGCGCCGGCGCGAGCTTTGACGTGACCGTCACGGGCGTCGATCTGGACGGCGCGACCGAATTGCGCTTCTCCCAGCCAGGCATCACCGCGAAGCCCGCCGGCGAATCCGAAAGCACGACCGAGCGAAAGTTCACGGTCGTCATCGGGCCCGATGTCCCGGTCGGCGAATGCGAAGCGCGGTTCACCGGCACCTACGGCATATCCAACTCCCGTGCCTTCGCGGTTGGGGATCGGCCCGAAATCGTCCGCACTCAGACCGACAAACCGGGCACGATCGCGCCGCTCACCGTTGGGTCTGTCGTAAACGCGCGGTGCGCCGCCGGGGTGATTGATTCTTATCCGGTCGAACTGAAACAGGGGCAGCGGGTGCTTTTCGAGTGTGCGGCGCGGGGGATCGACTCACGGATGTCTCCCGTGATGGTGCTGCTCGACCGGGCATCCCGCGAGATCGACCGCAGCCGCCACGGCGGGTTGCTCGACTTCACCGCGCCCGCAGACGGGACCTACACGCTGCAAGTTCACGACCTGCTCTACCGCGGCGGCCCCGAATACTTCTACCGCCTGAGCGCGGGCATCGGCCCGCGCCTCGACGCGATTTTCCCGCCCGCGGGCCAACCCGGATCGAAGGCGAAGTACACGCTCTATGGCCGCAACCTTCCGGGCGGCAGCACTTCCGGCCTCCGCGCCGCGGACGGCAAGCCGCTGGATCAACTGGAGGTGGAGATCGAGCTGCCGGCGGACGCATCCGCGCCCCAGCGGCTCGACGCCGCGACGCTCGCGGGCACGAGCGGCTCATCTGCGGACACCGTCGCGTACCGCCTGCCTTCGGACAAGGGCGCTTCCAACCCGGTCCTGATCGGCCTCGCGCGATCCCCTCTGCTGATCGAGCAGGAGCCCAACGACAAACCCGAGCAGGCGCAGAAGCTTTCGCCGCCTTGCGAAATAGCAGGGCGGTTCTACCCGCGAGGGGACCAGGACTATTTCACTTTCGAGGCGGCCAAGGGGGACGTCTATTGGATCGAGGTATTCTCCGAGCGGATGGGATTGCCGACGAACCCGTTCGTGCTCGTGCAGAAGGTCACGAAGAACGACAAGGGCGTCGAGCAGGCTTCTGACGTGCAGGAAATGGCCGGCACGGAAGCCAACGCCGGCGGCCCGGCATTCCGCACTTCAACGCGGGACGGGGCGTACCGCCTGGAGGCCAAGGACGGGGGGACGTACCGCCTGCTCGTGCGCGACCTCTTCAACACTGCGCGGGACAATGCGGCGCTGACTTACCGCCTGTCGGTCCGCAAGGAGCAGCCGGACTTCCGCATCCTCGCGGTGCCGGTCGCGGGGCCCAACAACGAAGTGATTCTCTCCGCGCCGTTCCTGCGCAAAGGCGGTGCGCTTCCTGTGCGGCTGATCATCGTCCGCCAGGACGGTTTCAATGGCGAAGTGCGGGTCGAGGCCGAGGGCCTGCCCGGCGACCTCACGTGCGGCACCACGACAATCCCCGCCGGGGAGAGCGTGGGCTCGCTGGTGGTCTCCGCGGGCAACGACGCCTCGGGGTGGTGCGGGC
>JAQGHH010000045.1 GCA_028288945.1 Phycisphaerales bacterium | reverse complement strand
CCATCCTCTTCCGCCTGAATGGTCCGAACACCGCGGTCTCCACCGCCTGCGCCACCGGCTCCAACGCCATCGGCGACGCCGCCCGCCTGGTGCAGCACGACCTGGCCGAGGTCATGATCGCCGGCGGGTCCGAGGCCGCCTTGTGCGAGCTGGGCATGGCCACGTTCTGTGCGGCCCGCGCCCTCTCCACACGCAACGCCGAGCCCACCCGCGCCAGCCGCCCGTGGGACAAAGGCCGCGACGGCTTCGTCATGGCCGAAGGTGCCGGCGTGGTCATCCTCGAAGAATACGACCACGCGAAGAAGCGCGGCGCACGCATCTACGCCGAACTGGTCGGCTACGGCATGAGCGGCGACGGCTACCACATCACCGCCCCCGACGAGCAGGGCCGCGGCGCATCCGCCGCCATGAACCTGGCCCTGAAGGACGCGGGCGTATCGCCCGAAGTCGTCGATTATGTCAACGCCCACGGCACCAGCACCCCGCTAGGCGATCTGGCCGAAACCAAGGCCGTGAAATCCTCCTTCGGCGACCACGCCCGCAAACTCTCCCTCAGCTCCACCAAAAGCCAGCTCGGCCACCTCCTCGGCGCCAGCGGCGGCGTCGAAGCGATCATCAGCTCCCTGGCCATCCACCGAAACCTCATCCCCCCGACCATCAACCTCGAAGAACCCGACCCCGAGTGCGACCTCGACTACACGCCCCTCAAAGCGAAAGACAAGAAAATCACCTACGCCATGAGCAACAGCTTCGGCTTCGGCGGGCATAACGCTTCGCTGCTGTTCAAGAAGTGCTGAGTGCTGGGTGCTGAGGGCAGCGTAGGGCGTACTTTAGTACGTGTTTTCCGGTTCAATGCAAAAACGCGTACTAAAGTACGCCCTACGTTGCCCAGCACTCAACACTCCTCATATTGCATTCCCCCCTCAGCTGCCGATAATCCCTTCATGCCCGTGCTTCAAGCCGAGCGCAAGACTGAGACGGCCCCGCAGGCGGAGCTCAATCGCATCCTGCGCATGCAGGTGCCGATCATCGTGAAGCTCGCCGAGCGGAAGCTGTTGCTCTCTGAAGTCATGCGGCTGGGGGTCGGGGCGATCATCGAATTCAGCAAACGTAGCGACGAACCGCTCGACTTGCTGGTCAACAACAAAACCATCGCCGCCGGGGAAACCGTAAAAGTCGGCGAAAACTTCGGTCTCCGCATCACCCAGATCGGCGACCTCCGCAACACCATTCAATCCCTGTCAGCGTCGTAGGGGCGAACCGCGTGTTCGCCCTCCGCATTTGTATCTGTAGGGTGCGAAGCTTGTCTTCGCCCTCCCAAACACGGCCAACGCGCAGTTCGCTAGAATCGCAAGGGCGAACACACGGTGCGCACCCAACATGGGTGAATACAAGGTTCACCCCTACGGCAGGGCGAATCCGAGATTCGCCCCTACAATCCCGCACACATGAACCATTCCACCCTCGCCGATCTGACCCAGCGCGTCCTCGCCCACCGCGACGAACGGCACTGGGCACAATTCCACACGCCCAAAGAGCTGGCCATCTCGTTGACGGTCGAATCCTCGGAACTGCTGGCGCTGATGCAATGGAAGACGGGACCGGAGCTGGACGAAACCCTCGCCGCCAAGCACGAGCAGGTGCGGGATGAACTGGCCGACTGCCTGCATTCGTTGCTGCTTCTCGCCGACCACATGAAAGTCGATCTGGGCGAAGCCCTCGAGCAGAAGCTCCGAAAGGACGCCGCCAAGTATCCCGTTGAAAAAGCCCGCGGGAAGAACGTGAAATACAACGAGTTGTAGGAGCCCGCCGGCAGGCCGCCTCTCCCCAGCCCCGGAGGGGCTATGTGCTTTCTCCAACCGTTTCCCATGGCTCGCGCCATGGGCTAATTTCTTCCGCCCCTCCGGGGCTGGGATCACCTGCTTGCCGTTCCGCGCTGGTGTCATGGGCTATCGCGTTGCGCCACTCAGGGGCTGTATGCCTTTCGACACGATAACCTTCGGCGAAACATAATCGTCCCCGCCAATCCCGTCCCGGTTTCCGTCCAGCGGCCTTCCGCCCAAATCTACAACGCCCCCCGCGACCAATCGCACGCGCCACCGCCCGGCGGGCAAACATCCGCCGGGTTCCCCGGCAAATGCCCACGTCGCGGTGTTGTGGCGAGCATCCCATGACAGCGTCATGAGCCACGGATCCACCATCTGCCCGTCTTCGGCTTGCAGCACCATATTGTTCACCGTCAGCCCGGCGGACACGTCCGCGCTGAACCGCACCGCGATTCCCTGCCCGCGATTCACGAGCTTCACTCCCGCTACCGTCGGCGGCTTGGGCCGGCGGGCGACGCGGACCTTGAACGTTCCCACCGCGCCGGCCTGGGCGGCAAATCCCTCGCTATCCTTCACCTGCCCCCCGTTCATCCGGAGCGTGAACTTGAACCGGCCGCCCGCATGAAATGTTCCGCGGGGTGCGGGCGCGGAATACGTCGCGGTCATCTGAGCGCCTTCTCCCCCCACGGCAACGAGCTGCGCCGTCGCCGCATAATGCGGGGCGATCAGCGTGACGTTGCCCGAAGCGAAGCTCGCCGGGTCGATCGCCTTGTCATCCGTGTACGTGACGGTGAACGTCAGCGTCCCGTCCTTGTCGAGAACGACGCCCGGAAAGGACGTGCCGGTCACGGTAGGGGGCGTCGGCGGCAGCCAGTTCCTCGGTGCCGCGCCGGTCTCCTCGAACCCCGCCCGCACGTACCCGATCACCGATGCCGCCGTGTACGACGGCTGCCAGTTCTGCTTCGACTGCGTCCGTGCGTGCGCGAGGAAATCCGCCGCCAGCGCCGGCCCGCCGACCGCGGCATCGTACGATTCAATCGTCCGCGCCGGGTCCACGTACGCGGCCTGCGCGCTGAACCCTCCCTTCGAATCCGCTCCGGTCCATTGCTTGAACGACACTTTTTTCTGCCCCATCATCAGCGACGGCGTATCGCGCGAATAGCGGTTGTCGATCCAATGTACCTGGGCCGCGTCGAGCGGGCTGTCGTGCGCGACGACCGCCCCCGCGATCCCCTGAAAATCATTCTGACGGATCGTGACGTTGTTCAGCGCCGTCAGCCCCGTGCCGCCCGGCGTAAAGCCGCTGTCGACGTGCACGCCGCGGTACCAGTCGTTGACGATGTTGTTCTCGATGTTGAGATCATTGAGGCCCGCGGAGTCCTGCGGGTCGATCTGACCGATGCCGAAGGTAAGCGTGAGGGCCGCCGCGGCGTGGTCGATGCCGTGGGAGAAAATATTGTTGCTCACGACCGTGGGATACCCGACCCGCGTGTTGCCCAGCGTGAGCCCCGACCCGCCCGGAATGTTCCCGATGTTGCCCCCACCGAGGAACACATTTCCGTTAACGATTCCCGACACGCCGCCCGGCGTGGTGTGCGAGCCGTTCACCAACCCGAACGACATGCCGACCGGATCGTTGATGAACAAATTGTTCTCAACGTCCCCTCCCGACCGCGCCTGCAAGCCGTATCCCGCCGCATAGGCGAAGATGTTGTCGCGAACGACGCAGTTGACGTTGTTGCTCGAAATATAACAGTTGTGGTTGTACCAGTTGGGGTCCGCGCCGGGGACCTGGGCGTTCATCCCGTTGTGGTCGAAGACGTTGCCTTCGATAAGCAAATTGGTCACGCCGTAGGCGTAGAGGCCTTGCGAGTGAGTGGTGGTCGCGTACGCATCGTCGATGACGTTTCGCCGCACCATCGCATTGGAAACCGGGCCGAAAAACGCCTGAAGGTTGATGTCCTCGGCGTACCCCTCGATCCGGCAATCCTCGATGAAAATGCCATCCGTCTTCGTCAAAATATTGATGCCGGTGGTATCCACCGGCTTCACGAATGTGGGAGAGTTCGGGTCGCGCCCGTCCGCGTAGAAGTGGATCCCTTGGATCGCGATGTGGTCGATCTGCGTGTTGGACGAAGCCCCCGCGAAGAACCCCGGCTCCGTGCCGGTCATGAGCAGCGGGCGCTCGCCGGAGCCGTAGGAGCCGATGAGCATCGGCTCCTGATTCGAACGGCCGCTCTTGCGCCATGTGCCAAGGTCCGAATGCCAGACGTCGCCGCATTTAAGCAGCATCCAGTCCGCGGAGCCGTTGCGCAAGAGCGACGTGCCGCGAGGAATCGACTGCACCGGATGATCGGGCGAAAGGCCGTCATTCGTGTCGCTCCCGGCCGAGCTGCTGACATACACCACGCGCGTATCACTCGCAGGCGCGACGACCGTCCAGCCGTCGGCGCTGAGCGACATGGAGAGCATCTCCCGGCTCTCCAATCGCTCGACCATCGCGGCGGACGGAAGTCGTCGCTCACCAGTGAGAAAGAAGTCAGAATGAATTTTCCCCCAAGCCCCATCAGCCGCCGGGCGGCGCAGCACCAACCGGCGCGGCGCCGCGGTAAACAACTTCGGCACAATTTTCTCCCGCACTCTTTCGGATCAGTGCTCGTGGCGCGAGGCACTAAACTGAAGTCGTCCCACTCCGCCCACGCGTGCTCTTTTCGAGCAGAGCGGTGCAGAGAGGCCGCACGTCGTCCGGTCAATTCGCGGAGGTACCCGCGCCACCAGCAATGAATTAAATCGGAAATGCGCCCTGCCGCGGCCCACACCGTCCCTGACCGCACGCCGGCCCCCGGCAAGATACCGAACTCGTGCGGGCTTTGCTACCGCAACAGCCTGATTTTCCGTGAGAATCAGCAAATCGGCAAGAATGCGGAATTGAAGTCGTTCCCCGCTGCGGGCGCGGTCCTAATCTTTCTCTTCTTCCTACTCTTACTCTTCATCTAGATCTTAATCTCCCTTGGCCGTCCGCGGGCGAAGACAAGCCTCGCACCCTACAAAAAGGGTGAACACGAGGTTCGCCCCTACGGGAACGCGAACACAAGGTTCTTCCCTGCGAAATCACCTGCTCGCCGCCGCCAGCGACTTCCCCGCCACGCAGTAAAGATGCGTGTACGTCCGCACGTACATCTTCCCCTCCGCCACGGCGGGCGTGGCCTGGCACTTCTCGTTCAACGCGGTGCGGCCCAGCAATTCGTATTTATCCTTGGCTGCGATCGCGATGACTTCCCCCTTTTTCGTGATGTTGAAAATGGTATCCCCGCAGCAGATCGGCGAACTATAAAATGCGCCGCCCGGCACGCGTTGCTGCCAGACCTGCTCGCCCGTGGCGGGGCGTCGGCAAGTCACCAGGCCGCTGTCGCCCCAGCAGAAAAGCAGGTCGTGCTTCACCAAAGTGGTCGTCACGTAAGGCGTCGAATCTCGCGTGTGCCAGACCTCCGTCGCCGGCTTCCCGTCGCCGCCCGGTTTTACCGCGACGAGATCATGCCCGACGGGACCGTCGCCGCACGAGCCGATGATCAGGTCCCCCGCAATCACGGGCGATCCCACCGCCCGCGCATCGAACACGTCCTTCGCCTGCCAGAGCACCTTGCCGCTCTTGGGGTCGATGGCCGTCACGCCCTCCGCCTTGCTCAGGAAAACCGCCTGCGTCTCGCCGCCCGGCGGCGTGTACGTGCAGGGCGTCGCCGGGCAAAACTTGTTCGACTTCACCCGCGGCGTACGCCAGGCCACCTTCCCCGTCGCCTTCTCAATCCCGAACACGAAGTTTGATTGCCCCTCTTGATCATCCCCGAGCAGGACCATGTCCCCCACAACAATCGGCGACTGCCCGCCGCCGTGCTGACTCACAAACGGCCCCAGATCCGCCTTCCACGCATCCTTCCCGTCATGATCGATCGCAACCAGCGAAAACTCTTCAGGCGTGGACCAACACACGTACACCCGCTCGGCGTCCACCGCCGGCGTGGAGCTCGCGTAACTGTTGTCCATGTGCTTCGCGTAGGCGTTCCCGCCGAACTCGCGCTTCCAGAGAATTTTCCCGCTCGCCGTCCCTATGCAAACGACCATTCGCTTGCCGCTCTGGTCGTCCGCGCAAGTGACAAAAACCTTGTCCCCCCAAACCACAGGCGAAGAATGCCCGCCCCCCGGCAGCTCGATCTTCCAGCGATAATCCTTCTCTCCCCATTGGGCCGGGAAGGTGCTCGTGTCGCTGATCCCCGACCCGTTGGGCCCGCGGAACCGCGTCCATTCCTGCCCGCGCGCGGGAAATACAAACCCGAACCCCAGACACACGCAAACGATGGAAATGCGCCAGAAGTGATTCATCCGAAAACCTCGCGTTATGCGTCAAACCAAACGTCGAACGCCCGGCGGAGAAAAGAATAGCCCCGCTCCTTCAACACGTACAGGGACCATGCCCCGCGCGTTGCCTCGTTCACGCCTCGAAAACAAGCACTCGACCGAAAACCCGAAAACCGGGACGGGTCCAATCCCGTTCGGCACGGCGTTTGATTGCATCTCTTTTGCAGTAGCACAATCTTGCGCTTGCGCGACGGCCTCGATCCTGTCATGATGTTCGCGTGGCGTCCACCTCCG
>JAQGHH010000014.1 GCA_028288945.1 Phycisphaerales bacterium | reverse complement strand
CTTCCATGAGGAGGAGGCCGGTCCGCCGGGCGACGTCGAACATTTCCTGGGCCTCGGCCGCGTTGCTTGCGATCGGCTTTTCGCAGAGCACATGTTTGCCGGCTTTGAGTGCGCGGATCGTCCATTCGCAGTGCATGGAATTGGGAAGCGAGACGTAGACCGCATCCACGTCCTTTGCTTGAAGCACCTGCTCGTAAGAGCCGAAGGCCGCCGGGATGCGATGAGCCTCAGCGAAGGTTTCCGCGGACGCCGCCTGGCGGGATCCCACGGCCGCGAGCGCGCCCCGGCGGGCGCTGCCGAATGAAGAGGCGAACTGGCGGGCGATATTGCCGGTGCCGAGGATTCCCCAGCGGAGGGTGGTGGTCAAGGAAGTCTCCTTTATCAGAAGAAAACATACCCGCTGACTGAATTGCTGGCATCGGCGCGATCGCCGCGGTGGTTGTTGATAGGCTACTGCGGCAGGTATATCTTGCGGACCATGTCTTCGATTGAGAATGCGCCGCCATGTCTTGTGATTCGCGTAGTTTATGAGGATCTACCCGACCTAATCCAGATTCAAACACATCTGGCTTCGGACGAATGGCGTGGCGTAGCATGCGCATATACGTCGCCAGCGGACCTGGCTGACGAAGCGGATCGCATTGCAAAATGGGCTCACATTCTGGAAGGGGAATCGATTTTGGAAGCGGGGGCGGATACCGGGATCGGATGGCTTCATCTTGCATTTCGTCGGACGGATCGTGCGGGACACGTCGCATGTCGGGTAATAATGGTGACCGGACAGGACCAGCGATTTGAATCACGACTGTCGATCGAAATGCGGACCGAGCCTGGGCTTGTGGAGCGATTCGCCGGCGAATTGAAATCACTTGCTAAAACCCGGAAAGGTCATGCCGCCTTGATGCTGCTCCATGACTGAGGCGGGTCGCAGTCCCTCACGCCACGAAAAATACCATCACAATGAAATGACACGCGCTCCCCGTCAGCACGAGACAGTGCCACAAATCGTGCGCGTTGAACCATCCCGGCCAGAGGTGGGGGCGGTCGGTGACGAAGATGACCGCGCCGATGGAGTAGGCCGCGCCGCCGCCGAAAAGCCAGAGCAGGGCGGGCGTCGGCAGAGCGTGGAGTGTCGGGATCGCGGCGATCAGGGCCATCCAGCCCATCGCCACGTAAATCCCTGTGCGCAGGTGCCTGGAATGATCGGTCCCCAGGAGCACCAGCGTGATGCCGATGAGGGCCATGCCCCATTCCAGGCCAAGAATGCTCCAGCCCCACGGGCCGCGCAAGGTGATCAGGCAGATGGGGGTGTACGTGCCGGCGATCAGCAGGTAGATGCCGATGTAGTCGAAACGATCAAGCCACTTTTCGACGCGGGGCGAACAGTAGATGGAATGCGCGAGCCCGCTCGCGAGGTAGAGCAGGATCATCGTGGTGCCGTAGATCGAGAAGGAGATGATCTGCCACGGTCTTCCCGCGGCGACGACCAGCAGCACCACCAGCCCGGCGACGGCCAGCAGCGCGCCGAAGAAATGCGAGAGACCGGGGAACGGGTCCTTGATCCATCGGCGGAAATTCGGCATGGCCGCGGCTCCTCGGTCTTGTGCGAATGTTTCACACCGGCCCACGTGGTCCGGGTTCCGGGCCGGAACCCGCACAGAGTTGGGAAGGGATTATATAACGAGACGATTGGTTGGCCGCATGAAAATCCGCCTTCTCCGTGCGAAAATGTTACTGACTTTCTCGTGGCATGGGCGGCCCGCCCATGAACTCCCGCGGCTTTAGCCGTAATTCACGGGCGGGCCGCCCGTGCCACGGGCGAATGTGAAACCACTTCCAAATCGCCGTATAATTGCAGGCATGAGCGACTCATTCGATTTGCCCGTTCGTCCGCGCCGTCTCCGGCAGCAGGCGCAGCTCCGGCGGATGCTGCCGCGAGTGACGTTGCGGCGGAGCGACATCATCGTGCCCGTCTTTGTGCGCGAGGGCTCCGGTGTCCGGCAGGAAGTGGCTTCGATGCCGGGCGTGCATCAGATGTCGATCGACGTGGCGCTGGATTTTTTGAGCCGCCGGGCGGAGGAGGGGTTTGGGGCGTATCTCGTGTTTGGCGTGATCGATCGAAAGGCGAAAGACACATCCGGGTCGGCGGCGCTGGATGAGAATAATGTCGTTTGCCAACTGCTTCGTCGGGCCACGGAGCGGAAGATTCCGATGGCGGGGATTACCGATTTGTGCTTTTGCGAATACACGAGCCACGGGCATTGTGGGCCGATGTCGGCCGATGGATCGACCGTCAAGAACGACGCGACGGTGGAATTGCTTGTCCGGCAAGCGGTCAACCATGCGAAGGCTGGGGCGGCGGTTGTCGCGCCCAGTGGAATGATGGACGGAACGGTCGGGGCGCTTCGGAGCGGACTCGATCGGGCGGGATTCCCGGATGTTTCGATCCTCGCCTACTCGGTGAAATACGCGAGCGCGTTTTACGGGCCGTTCCGCGACGCGGCGGATTCCACGCCGGAATTCGGCGACCGGCGCGGGTATCAGATGGACCCGGCACGTGGGATCGATGAAGCGCTGCTCGAGGCCCGACTCGACGTGCAGCAGGGCGCGGACATGGTGATGGTGAAGCCGGCGGGGCCGTACCTGGACGTGCTGGCCGCGGTGCGCGGGGCGGTGGAGGTGCCGGTCGTGGCGTATCAGGTGAGCGGCGAATACGCGATGCTCGAAGCCGCGGCGCGCAACGGATGGCTCGACCGCGAGCGGGCGGTGCTCGAATCACTCGTGGCGATCAAACGGGCGGGGGCGGATTTGATCATCACATATTATGCGGAGCTGCTGGCGAAGCTTCTCAAGGAATGAAATTCGATCCACGAAGGGCACGAAGGGGAATACGAAGAAACACGAAGGGGATCGTTGCCTGCAAGAGATGCGGGAAAGCACATGTGGCACAGCCGCCCCGGCGGTGTCTTCCGTTTCCGCCTGCGGCGGATCACAGCCGAGGGCGGCTGTGCCACACATGCTAATCGGGGGCGACGCGATACCAATATTCGTAGGCTTCGGTGAACCCGAATTTGGCGTACAGGCGCTCGGCGGGGGCGTTGCCGGGGACGACTTGGAGGTAGGCGCGCTTTGCCCCTTGGGATTGGCCCCACGTTAGGAGCGATTGGACGACGGCGCTGCCTTTGCCTTGGCCGCGGTGGGCGGCGCGGGTCACGATGTCGAAGAGGCCGAGCCATTCGCCTTGGAGCACGCCGAGGCCTGTGGCATGCGGTTCGTTGTTCTCCAATATCATCGCGCAGCATATGGGGACGGTGATGCGGCCGACGATTGAAGCGAGGATCGGGGCGTTTTTCTCGGACACGTAGCCGAAGCAAACGAGGGCGGCGATCCATTGGGAGACCATCGCGTTCTCCACGCGGAATTCCTGGGCCATTGTGGGAATTGCCGGCAGCGGGCAGGTGAGGACGTGCGCGCCGCTGTCGCGGCGGTAGCCGGCGTTTTCGAGAAGGGCATCCACATTGGCAGGGGTTGCGGCTGATGTGATTTTGAAGATCGTCGGCAGATTGTGTGCCCCGTAAAGCTGCTCGCATTCGCGGAGCTTCTGGGCGGGGGGCTTCGTGATGTCATAGATCGGGTGGACGCTGTTCGCGCGGCGCGTGTAGCCGCGGGTGAAACGCAGCACCCAGCCGTCGAGGCGCAGCTCGGTGTCGGCGGGCCAGGCGCAGAGGGAGAGCTCTTCGAGTTCTCGGATTTGCACTTCGCCCATCGATCTGCACCGGCCTTCCGCGCTTCACCCTCACCCCGGCCCTCTCCCTAGGAGGGAGAGGGAGTGGTTGCCACATAGTTGTCATAAATGTGAATGAGCAGCCGGTCGTAGCGCTCGAAATCCGCTTTGGCAGGAAGCACGGTTTGCTCGAACGCACGGTCGAGTTCCTGCGTTGCGGCGGACAGGTCGGCGACGCAACGGTCCATGTCGTCCGGGCCGTAGACTTTTCCATGACGGACGGCGGCCAGATGCCCGCGGTCGGGGCGCGGAAAGGTGATCCGGCCGGTGCGGAGCAACTCGGCGCCCTGGGCCGCGAGGCGGAAGCCGTGGGCGGCGAATTTTAGGTCGTAGCCGTGCTCGTCGGAAATCTCCCGCCGGCCGCTCTTGTTGGATTGCTTGACCAGCATCTTCTTGAGTTGCGATGTCGCGTATCCGTGGAACCCGGCGTGGGCGCGCTGGTTGAGCAGTGCCTGCGTTTCCGTGCGGACGTGCTTCCACATGTCGGTCGTCAGAATTGTGAATTCGCTGTCGTCCGGGACGAAGAGCGTTTCGACGACGTTCGGATTCACCGCGACGGTGAGGGCGAGCCATTTGCGGATGTCGTAGATGACGACTTCGACGTCGCTTTCCGGCAGTTTCAGTTCGGTCTGCTCGAAGCTCCGCGCGCCGACCCAGAAGGATTTGGGCGGGATCGTGATGCCGCGGATGTCGAGATCACTGTCGGCGGTTGACGTGCCGTAGAGCGTGGAGCCGCCGACGTGGAGGAACGCGGCGTTGTCGATCACCCAACCCTGCTCGGGATTGCATGCGACGATCTGCGCGCGGATTCGCCCGATGAGAT
>JAQGHH010000284.1 GCA_028288945.1 Phycisphaerales bacterium | reverse complement strand
TGTCGATGAGCACGAGGTGAAATTCTTCCGGGCCGTCCTTTTCGCCGGGGCCGCGGGGGCCGCCGAAGATGTTGGTGTAGATGGTGATCGGCGCGCCGGTGGCGCTGCGGGTGAGCAGCTTGAGCATGACCGCCAGGTCGGCCATCCGCGGCACGATCTTTTCAATTCCGACCAAACTCACCAAAACCCGCGGCGTGGTGACGCTCTGCCGCTGGTTCCCTTCGTTTTCGACGCAGCAGACCATGCCGCTGTCGGCGACGAGGAAGTTGCCGCCGGTCATGCCGAAGTCGGCCTTGCGGAACTTGTCCCGGAGAAACTCGCGGGCCTGCATGGTGAGGGCGCTCGGGTCGTCGTTGTAGGGTGTGCCGAAGTATTCGCTGAAGAGTTTCGCGATCGAGGCCTTGTCCTTGTGGACGATCGGGGCGACCAGGTGCGAGGGCTTGTCGTGGCTGATCTGCACGATGAACTCGCCCAGGTCGGTCTCGACAACGTCGAGGCCCGCCTGCTCAAGGACGTGGGCGAGGTTGATCTCCTCGCTGACCATCGACTTGCTCTTGATGACGCGCGTTGCACCCTGCGCGCGGGCGATGCCGAGGATGATGCGCTTGGCCTCGTTGCCATCGGCGGCGAAGTGGACGCGGCCGCCGTTCTTCTCGACGTTCGCCTGGAGCTGCTCGAGGTAAAAGTCGAGGTAATCGAGGGCATGCTGCTTGATGTCCCCGGCGAGGGTACGGAGCTTGTCGGAATCAGGGAGTTCGAGCACGCGAAGCTGCCGGGCCGTGTGCTGCCGGAGCACGGCATTGTTGATCGCCTTCTTGAGCTTCTCATCCCCGGCGGCTTTGACGCTGACCGAATGGAAGTCGAATTTCGAGGCCTGTGCTTCCTTGAGGAACTCGGCCGTATTGGGGTCGATGGGCTGATGCTCGAGGGTTGAGGCGTCGTTGCTGACAAGCATGGAGGGGATTGTAGCAGGGAGGGCCGCCGACGGAATGGCGGTGAGCGATTCTCACGCGTGTCGGTGGAAGAACTGCATGCCGGTGCGGGTCATCGCCTCGACCTTTGCGTCGGAGCTTTTCAGGCGGTCGTTGTACGACCAGTCCGCCATCCTGGGACAAAACGGCGCAGGCTGATTGGCTTTGCAGTGCACAGTCGATTCGTCTATACTTTGCGTTGCGACGACCACTGGGGGCAGGCTGAGAGCACCCTGGAATGTGGCAGCTTTTCGTCGCGTCCCAACAGAGCCGAGGTCGCGAACCATGTCACAGCTACCGGATCCCTCCGATCAGGCAGATGATCTTCAGTTTAAAACGTACGAACCGCCGCTGGCTGCCACCGGGGTACAGGCGTCGGCCCGGGCATGTACGGTGTGCAATCAGCCGATCCAAGATGCCTACTACACCGTGGGAGATCAACTGATCTGCCCGCGCTGCCGGGATCAGATAGCGGGAGCGCCGGGGGGCAGCCGGGCCGGTCGGGTCTTGAAAGCGACGGCCTTGGGTCTGGGGGCCGGCATCGTGGGCGCACTGGTATGGTGCCTCGTGCGCCGAGTCGCTCATGTGCAACTGGGGCTTCTTGCCGTGGCAGTCGGTTACCTGGTGGGCCGAGCCGTCCTCGTAGGGTCCGGAAACCGGGGCGGCATAGGTTATCAGATTCTGGCGGTGGTTCTCACCTATTGTGCGATCTGTGCCAATTTCATGCCCGATGTCGTCGAGCTGCAAATGAAGGATTCGCGATTTCACACGTCGGCGCATTCCGGTCCGGACGGTGCCACGAATACGAACGCCGATGCCGGATCGAAAGCCGGGGCGGAACCCACAGGGAACCCTTCGAGCCCTGCTCCGCCAACGCACATCGGGCCGGCCAAAGCGATTGCTGCATTGGTCATTTTAATCGTTCTGGTTTTCGTGATGACATTGATTATCCCCTTCTCTGGCGTGATGAGCCCGATCGGGCTGCTCATAGCCGCGTTTGCGTTATGGGAGGCATGGAAGATCAACACCCGCCGGCACATTCCTATTGCCGGCCCGTATACGCTGTCTCCGGGAACGCCTGGCGCCTGGGCGCAGAAATGACGATCGCGGGGACAGACTATTCCTGCCCGCAATGCGCTGCGCGGGTCGCGTCCACACTATTGGCGTGCCCGGGGTGCGGGTGGCTGGCGCATTCCGACCGGCTGCAATCACTTGCCGATGCGGCGCGCCGCACGACCGAAACGGGCGATCATACCGGGGCGCTGTCCGCCTGGCGCGAAGCGTTGGAGCTTTTGCCGCAGGACTCGCGGCAGTTTGAGATCATCCAGGAGAAGATTGCCGCGAGTACCCGAGCCGTTTCGGCGGTCCCTCCAGCGCCCGGCACGCCATCCACGTCCGACAAGTCATCGCCCGGCAAAAAGGCCGCCGCGGGGTTGGGCGCGTTGGGGCTGTTGCTTCTTAAATTCAAAACGGTCTTGCTGGTGCTCCTGACCAAGGGCAAGCTCCTGCTGCTGGGGCTTACCAAGGCGAGCACGTTTCTTTCCATGCTCCTGTCGATCGGTGTCTATTGGACGCTGTGGGGATGGAAGTTCGCGACGGGGTTCGTGCTCACAATCTATGTGCACGAGATGGGGCACGTGATCGCCCTTCGCCGGTATGGAATCAAGGCGTCGGCCCCGATGTTCAT
>JAQGHH010000280.1 GCA_028288945.1 Phycisphaerales bacterium | reverse complement strand
ATCCCGAACCAGGGGCACGCCGCCTGCGCCACCGCGCGTTCGAGAGCCGCGAGCGACGCGAGGTCGCTACGAAACGCCACGACGACGCTATAGCGGTCGGCCAGCCGGCCGATTTCCGAAAGCGCCGCGTCAACCTGCGAAACGACCGCCGGGTCTGGAGGCGGCGCCGCGGGCGCTACCGGCGCGGGGGTCGCCGGCGTCGTCGGCAACAGAATCATTCCCGCCAGCTCCGCCGTGACCTTAGGCTTGGGGGCTTCCGTCACGGCCGGCGCGGGCAGCGGCCCCAGATCGACACAGAAGAGCGGCGATGCGAGATCCGTTGCCGCCTCAAGGGCCTTGGCGAACTTGCTGAGAATCCGGTCCACGTCCGCCCCCGGCCCGAGCCCCCTCGCGCCAAGTTCGCCGCGAAGGCCCACGAGTTCCTGGTCCTGCGAAGACAAAACGTGCCGAAACTCCCGCCGCCCACTGCCGGCAAGATCGGGGATGCTGAAGGAATTGGAGTAGGCGTCGAACTGGATGCCCTTAAACCCAAGACTCCGCGCGAGAGCCGGGGCCTGCCGAGGGTCATCGCTTAACGCCGCGGCTGTTATGCCGATTTGAATGGATTCGGAATTCATGTCGGAGGGATTGTACGACTCCTACAGGCGAGTATGCAGAAGTGAGGTGAGATTCCTGCACCCGCTACTTCCGCGCCGCGGCCACGTCCGTGCTCTGCGCCGCCTGCTCCTGGGCTTCCCAGCCGCCGCCCAGCGCCTTGTATAGGGCAACGACATTGGATGAAACGACCCGCTCGCTCTGCACCAGTGCGTCTTGCGACGTGTAGAGGTTTCGTTGCGATTCCAGCACGTTGAGGAAATCCGTCAGGCCCTTCGAGTAAAGCTGATTCGCCAGGTCCACGGCCCGGCGATTCGCGTCCACCGCGCGCTGCAATTCCTCACGGCGCGATTGTTCCTGCGAATAGGCGACCAGCGCGTTCTCCACGTCCTCCAGCGAGACGAGCACCGCCGCCTGGTACTGCGCCAGCGATTGCTCCTCGCGCGCGTTCTGCACGCGGATGTTCGCGCGGATTTTCCCGGCGTCGAAGATCGGCCAGGAGACGCTGGGGCCGACCGTGTAGTAGACGCTGTCGAGCCGGCCCAGTTGCTTGAACTGCCCGGCGGCGAGCCCGAGCGAGCCGGTGAGCGAGAACCGCGGGAACAGGTCCGCCGTCGCCACGCCGACGCGCGCCGACGCCGCGGCAAGCTGGCGCTCGGCCCGGCGCACGTCCGGCCGGCGGCGGAGCAATTGCGACGGAAGCCCCACCGGAACGGTCGGCGGGGGCGGAGGGATCGGCGACGCCTTCGACAGTTCCTCCATCAGCGCCGCCGGCGGCTGGCCCAGCAAAACGCCCAGCCGGTGCATCGACTGCAGCGCCGTCGTCCGCAGCCCCGGCACCGTCGCCCGCGTCGTCGCCACCTGCGCCTCGGCCCGCGCCACGTCCAGATCGGTCGCGAGCCCCGCGTTGAAGCGCGACTTCGTCAATTCGACGGTGTCCTGCTGTGCGCGGATGTTGGCGGCGGCGATGTCCAGCTCGCGCTGCACGCCGCGAAGCTGAATGTAATTGCGGGCGACTTCCGCCAGGAGCGAGACCATCGTGTCCCGCCGGGCCTCGACCGCCGCCTGCTCATCCGCCCGCGCCGCTTCGATGCTTCGGCGCACGCCGCCGAAGACGTCAATTTCCCAACTCGCGTCAAAGCCGCCCTGGAAGACGTCGAATTCGGTTTGGGAAAGCTGCGAAAGTAATCCATTGTTTGCCGCCGCAGCGCTGGTACCGCCGGTGGCGGCCTTACCCGCCGAGCGGTTGATCGTGGTAGGGCCGCCCGTATTCGGCACGCCCGACGCCCCGGGCGAAACATCCACCGGCTGTTGGCCGCCGAGGAAGAAACCGGTCTTGCTGAAACGGTCGCGAGTATACGATGCGTCCGCATTAGCCAGCGGGAACAACCCGGCCCGCTGAATGTCGGTGGAATACCGCGATTCGCGCACGCGGGATTGCGCGACGCGCAGGTCGAGGTTGGACTTCACCGCGCGGTCGATGAGCGAATCGAGCACCGGGTCATTGAACGTCTCCCACCACCGCCCGATCTCCGCCGACGGCTGCGTGGTGCTGGGCTGGGTGGCCGGCTGCGTGGCGGAAAAACCCGCAGGCACTTGCGTCTGGGGCTCACGATAATTCGGCCCTACCGCGCACCCGGTGCTCAGGCAAACCGCGACACACAGAACCCATTTGTCCGCGATCATGACAATCCTCCGTCCCAAATCACGCCCGTGATTAATGAAAATGCCAGCCCGCGATCAGCCGGGAATCTTACGTGTATCGCCCGCGCCCCAGGCTCACATCCAATTGCTGGCCCACGTATACCGAAAACTTGCCGGACTGGAAGCCGTAAATCGTTTGAGGAACACGCGTGCGAATGCTTTCGGTGCTCTCGCCGGCGGAGCCGGCCATTGTTTCGTCTGGCCTTGTAAGGAACCCATCGTGATGCGGGCAATTAGCGCGGGTGGCTAGCACCACAAAAATGGCCGCTTGCCGAAGCGGACATAACTGACCGGCCGAGGGTCGAGATGGAGCAGTGGCAGGTGCCCTTTCCCCAATTCGTTGCCGGGAATTCTCCGGACGCGGACGGTTCAATTTCAACCCCTTGATTTCTCGTTGACCGCTTCTTGCACGATTCAGAAAATCGGCGGAATCAGGAGCGCTTTATGGTGATCGTCCGCGACGTCTTCCGGCTTAAATTTGGACAGTCAAAAGAGGCGGTGGCGTTGTGGAAGGAGGCGGCGGCTTCGCTGCGCACCTCCGGCTACGGGGCAGTCGATATCCGGCTCCTGACGGATCTGGTGGGGGCGCCGTATTACACGGTGATCCTGGAATCCACATTCAACTCCGTCGCGGAGTGGGAGAAGGCTCACTTCGCGGCCCGCGACAACGCGCCGTGGAAAGCGCTCTACGGCAAGATCGTTCCGCTCACCGAAGTCGGCCATCGCGAAATCCTCTCCGTCATCGCGTGACATTTGGGACATTTATCAAAAAATAGACGCTACTTTTGCTCCGGCAGTTTGGGCCGGCCTTCGACGGTCATCCCCCACGCGTCGTTGAACTCCGCGAGGTGTCGGCGGAGCAGATTGACGTCGGCCGGGGGCGCGGCCTTTTGCCGCTCCGCGGCGCTTACTCGACGTTCTTC
>JAQGHH010000656.1 GCA_028288945.1 Phycisphaerales bacterium | reverse complement strand
GGATCGACGTCCGCGAAGCGCACCGCGTTGAGCATCGCGGCCAACCCGACCAGCGCGCCCATCAGCACGAAGACCGCAAACACGACGCGGGCCGGGCGAATGCCCGCGAGGCGCGCCGCCTCTCGGTCGGACCCGACCGCGTAGACCGCCCTTCCCGCCGCCAGCCAGCGCATCCCCCACGCGAAGGCCGCGAGTACGAAGAGCGCGCCCAGCAGCACCGCCCACTGGCCCGCTTGTTGCGAAAGCCCGAACCACTGAAAGCCGGCAGGCAAGTCGCGAACGAATTGTCCCTGGCGCGCCCAGCGGAGTGACTCGCGATAGATCACCATCGTCGCGAGCGTCACGACGATCGAAGGCAGCCCCATCCCGGCGACGAACGCGCCGTTAATCGCGCCGAGCATCGCCCCCGCGAGCACGGTCGCCACGACGACGGCCGGCATCGGCAATCCCGCTTTCGCGAGCAACCCCGACAGCACCGCGCACACGGCGAACTGCGAGCCGATGGAGATGTCGATGTGCCGGGCGAGGATGACCAGCGTCATGCCGACAGCCGCGACCAATACCGGCGCGGCGCTGACCCATGTGGCGAAGAACTGGCCCTGGAAAAAGCCCGCCTGCCGCAACGCGAGGGCGGCGAGCAGCAGGCCGTATGCGACGGCCACCGAAACCTCGCGCAAGTGCCGCGAGAAAAACCCGGGCGCGCTGTTCCCCACCGAATCGCGCGGCCCGGCGTAGGCGAGGCTCGTCATGCCGCCACCGTCCCCTCGGGCCGGTGGCCCAGGGCCAGCTCCAGCACTTTTTCCTGCGTCGCGTCCGCGCGGTCGAGGGTGGCGACGACACGGCCGCCGTGCATCACGGCGATCCGGTCGCTCATCCCCAGCACCTCAGGAAGCTCCGAGGAGATCATCATCACGGCCATCCCGCGCTGCGCGAGTTCGCCCATCAGCCGGTGAATCTCCGCCTTCGCGCCCACGTCCACGCCCTGCGTCGGCTCGTCGAGAATGATGACCGACGGGCCGGTCGCCAGCCAGCGGGCGAGGGCGACTTTTTGCTGATTGCCGCCGGAAAGATTGCCGACGGCTGAGTCGATGGAAGGCGTTTTAGTCCCCAGCCGCTCGACGTACGAGCGGGCGATCTCCCGCTCGCGGCCGAAGCTTAGCATTCCCCCGCTCGTGATCTTTTTCAGCACTGCCAGCGTGGTGTTCGCCGCCACGGGCATCTCGAGGATCACCCCATGCCGTCGGCGGTCTTCCGGGACATATGCGATCCCCATCCCGACGGCCTGGGCCGCGGAGCCCACGACCACCGGCTTCCCGTTGAGAATCACCTGCCCGCCATCGGCGGGCGTCAGCCCGAACAACACGCGGGCGAGTTCCGTCCGCCCCGCGCCAACCAGGCCGGCGAGCCCAAGGATTTCGCCGGCGCGCACACTGAGGCTCACATTACGAACCCCGGAGGCCCGGCACGAAAGGTTGCGCGTCTCCAGAACGACCTTCCCCGGCTCGACCGCAATCTTCGGAAACACCGCCGACAGCTCCCGCCCGACCATTAGCCGGATCAATTCCGCGCGATTTACCTCGGACATTAATCGCGTGCCGACGTAGCTTCCGTCGCGCAGCACCGTCACCCGGTCCGCCACCCGCGGCAGTTCCTCCAGACGATGCGAAATGTAGATCATCCCGACGCCCTGCCCGCGCAACTCACGGATCACGCGGAAAAGGTTTTCCACCTCGCGATCGCTCAGCGATGCCGTCGGCTCATCGAGGATCAGGACTTTGGCATCGGCGCCCAATGCGCTGGCGATCTCCACGAGCTGCTGTTGCGGCATGGAAAGCTCGCGCACCAGCGCCTCGGGCGCGATCCGCGCGCCGACACGGTTCAGCAGTTCCGCCGCCCGCCGACGACGGTCGCGCCAGCGGACAATGCGCCAGCGGCTGCCCCGCTCGAGGCGCAGGCCGATGTTCTCGGCGACGGTAAGGTCCGGAAAAAGGGCCGGCTGCTGGTAGATGGCCGCGATGCCCAGCGCGCGGGCGACGCCGGGGTCGTTGTAGGCGACCGCGCGGCCGCGGATTTCGAGCGTGCCCGAATCGGGTTGGTGCGCGCCGGTGATGACCTTGATGAGGGTGGATTTCCCCGCCCCGTTTTCGCCGACGATGGCGTGGACTTCGCCGGCGTTGAGTTCAAACGAAACTCCCTTGAGCGCCTGCACGCCTCCGAAGGATTTGGCGATGGCGTTGAGCCGAAGTAGGGCTTCCACGGGGTTCCTCCGCAAGGATGCTACCGTCCCGGAGGCGGGCGGTGAAGGATGACCGTGCGCGGGATTCCGCTGGAAATGAGGAAAGCCTCCGGCGGGGATGGGGTGGAGTTTATCGCTTTAATGCCGCCGGCACTCGGGGGCGGCTTTGCGACCTGTCGGGTTCCGGTCGGACAGCTCAAATGCTCAGGTCACAAAGGCCACGGAGAAATTCTGACGAAGCTGTTTTACCCGGGTTTTTCTCCAGAGCCATTGTGGCCTCCGTGCTCTTTGTGACCAGGCCGTGGCCGGGGCGAACGGTAGGTTCGGCTCCGCCGAACGTTTCGGCGGTGGCGGAGGAGCGTTCGGCGAAGCCGAACCTACGGGGCGCGATGCGGACCGATTGCGCCCAAGGTCATTGCTTGGCCGCGTTTTCTCGTTCCCCCCTTTCGCGGCGGTCCTGCGCGAACATCTTCTCGCCCGTGCTGTTGAAGCGGAGGCGATCGTTGGCGGCGCGCAAAGCGACGCGCTGCTCCTGGACCTTGATGTACTCGTCCCACTCGTCGCGGTCGAGCTCGCGGCGGGCGGCGTCGGCCGACTCGGGGCCGCGGGTCGCCGGGGACAAGGAGCCAAGGCCCTTGAGCAGCGTCATTGCCATCTTCGCGTCCCCCTTGCGCATGGCGCCGAAGATCGTCATCGCCGCCTGGTCGGCCATGGCCAGCAGGCGGTCGCGGACGGCGTCCTGGGCCTGGTTCCGCCAGGCGTTGAGGGCCGCGACGAAGGCGGGGTCGTGCTTGCGCCAGCGGTAGAGCGTCGGGCCCGATACTCCCGCCGCCCGGGCGGCGGCGACGAACGACTCGCCGGATGCCAGCGTGGTGATCGCCACGCGCTGCTGTGGCGAAAGCCCGTCGCACTGGGGGATCAGTGCCGGGGAGACCGGCTGTGCGTCCACCACCAGTGGCGCGGAGTCGGATTGTGCGGCGTCGGTCGTTGCCTCGGCGAGAGGCTCGCCGGCCGCGGGGTTGGAAGGAGTGGGAATGGGTTCCACGGAACCCCCGTTAGAGGAAGTGCTTTCCATGGCGCGGAACCTATCAAAACAGGTGGGCCGATTTTCATACTTTACTATCTTTTTTTCGAGGCGATTTGAACGGCATGTACCGGGGCAACTCGCAGGGTTCGCATGGCGGCCCATTCCTACGCAGGCGGCATGAGGACGGCCTGCGGTGCGGACCCTATAAGACTACGACCTGCCGGCGACCGGGGGGCGACGTGGTGCAATTCAATATCAAATTCTTGCTTGGAAAAATGTGAATTCCTATTCAAAACTATTCAAAACTATTCACGGACCCTTCGCCGCGGGCTGGAAACGCGGGTGGGGGTTGCGCGGCGTGGAAACGTAAGTCCTTATGATTCGGCGGCCGCGTCATAACGGAAGCAGCCGATCAAATGGTCGTTGACCATCCCGGTCGCCTGCATGTAGGCGTAGCAGATGGTGGAGCCGACGAACTTGAAGCCGCGTTTGAGCAGGGCTTTGTTCATGGCGTCGGACTCCGGGGTTTTGGCGGGAACTTGTTTGAAGCCGCGCGGGCGGTTGACCTTGGGCTTGCCGTCGACGAATTGCCAGATGAAGGCGTCGAAGGAGCCGAACTCCTTTTGCACTTCGAGGAAGATCCTGGCGTTTTGGATGGTGGAGGCGATTTTAAGCTTGTTGCGGACGATGCCGGGGTCGGCGAGCAGGCGGGCGACGTCGCGCGGGCCGTAGCGGGCGATGGCGCGGGCGTCGAATTGATGGAAGGCCGTGCGGTAGTTCTCGCGCTTTTTGAGGATGGTTTCCCAACTCAGACCCGCCTGTGCGCCTTCGAGGATTAGGAACTCGAAGAGCGTGCGGTCGTCGTGTTGGGGGACGCCCCACTCTTCGTCGTGGTAGCGCGCCATGAGCGGCGACGCTGCCCACGGGCAGCGGACGAGGGTTTGGGGTTGGGCGGCGGGGGTTTTAGCGGGCATAAGAGAAATGTTCGGCGGAGCCGAACCTACTGGTCCGCCCGCTCTAATTTGGCCGGTAACTTCGGAGCGGGCCGTGTCGGCCCGACCGGCCTGCTCTGAGCGCAGTCGAAGGAGGCGACACGCCCCGGCTCTGAAAATTCACGGAGCATTAGGTCGGGCGGGTTACTCCATGGGTCGGGCCGCTACGTCCAATTCGGAGATCGAGCCGACGGGTACGCCGTGGCCGAGGAGGCCGGCGATGACGTCGCCGTGGGTGACGATCACGAGGGTCTGGCCGGGGTGCTGGCGGGAGAGCGCGTCGATGGCCTGGCGGGCGCGATCGACGCCCGCGGCCATGCCGGCTGGCTGCGCGGCCGGGCCGTGCATCTCGCCGGTCGGGCCGGACATCATCGCTGCGCCCGCGCCCGGCGGCAGCGGCGCGAAGGCGTCGTCGGCGACGGGCGGGCTGCCCATGAAGAGGCGGGCGGCAATCGAGCCGGCGGTTTCACGCGCGCGGCCGGTGGGCGACGTTACGATCACCGCGACGTGCTCGCCTTTCAGGCGGTTGCCGGCCACGTCGGCCTGCGTGAGGCCGCCGGGCGTGAGGTGGTCGAGCGCATCGGGCGACGCGTCCGCGGGGTGAGGGAGATTGACGAACGCTTCCCCGTGACGCACGAGCACGATGCGCGTGGGCGCGTTCATCGCGGCGGGCTTCTCGGTCCAATCCGGCCCGGCGCAGCCCGCGGCGAACGTCAGAAACATCGGGGCAAGCAAGAAGCGAATGTGCGATCGCATCATGGTCAGGTCCTCCATCAACCCCGCCGTATTATATGCGAGGGAGTGCTTGGCGGCTCTGCCGGCATTCCATGCGCGGTTCGCGCGCCTGGCCCGTAAATGAAACACCCCCGGCTCTTGCGAGCCGGGGGTGTTTTGGACTTGTGAGAAAATCGGGTAGCGCTGCGAACGGAGCTACCCGCGGCGCGCCCGCATCACGCTTCAGTGCGGGCGGGCACCGGGAACTTCATTAGTGGCCTTGCAGCAGCGTGAGCGCGCTCTGCGGGGCGTTGTTGGCGGACGCCAACACCGTTGTGGCAGCCTGCGACAGGATCTGCGCGCGGGTGAGGTTCGCGGTTTCAGACGCGAAGTTGGTGTCGGCGATGTTGCTCTCGGCGGCCGAGGCGTTTTCGTAGGCGACGCCCAGGGCGTTGATGGTGGAACCGATCGTGTACTTCTGGAACGCGCCCAGCCGGCCGCGGAGGCTGCTGACCTGGGTGATCGCCTCGTTGACGATCTTCTGCGCGGTGACCAGGCTGGCGCTGCCCAGCGCGTTGGCGCCGCCGCTCTGGAGCGTGCTGAGGAAGCCGAGGCTGGCGTCCCCGAGGCTGCCCGAGGAGACGGACTGGATTCCGATGCTCGCCTTGTCGGTCTCGGTGACGGTGGAACCCAGCGCGAAGTTCGCGCCTCCCCCGGTGATGCCGAAGGTCTTCTGCTTGCCGTTGTTCAAGGCGGCAGAGAGGGTGAAGTTCACGTCGAGGTTGTTGTCGCGGTAAGTGATGTTGACGCCGTCGGCCTGGGCGGAAGCGCCGTTGACCTGCACTTTCGCGTCCTTGCCGGTGGCCTTGCCGCTGGTGCCGCCCGTGATGCCGAACGTGCCGCTGATGGCCGCGACGCTCACGTACTGGCTGGACCCGAAGTTGGCGGCCTTGAAGGTGATGTTGGCGCCGTTGGCGGAGGCGGTGACGCCGGTGGTGGAGCTGATGTTGTTGATCGCGGTGGCGATCTGGGTGTAGGTGGAGCTGCCGGCGAAGCTGAGCTGCTGGGTGCCGGCGTTGCCCGCGACCTCGAGCGTGATGGCCGCGCCGCCGAGGGCGGAAGTCACGCTGGTGTGCGCGACCTGCCCGATGGTGGCGCTGTTGGTGACGTTGACCACGACGGCCTTGGTGGTGTTGGCCGGGAGGTTGGCGGCGTTGACGTTCAGCGTGCCGAACGCGCTGGCGGCGACGCTGCTGGTGGTATACGCGAAGTTGCCGTTAAGCAGCTTGGTGCCCTGGAAGCTCGTCGAGCCGGCGATGCGGTTGACGGTGCTCAGGATCGAGTCGACCTGGAGCTGGTTGGCCGCGACTTCGTCCTTGCTCAGAGCGCCGCTGTTGGCGGTCTGGTTGACGAGGCCGTTGAGCTGGTTCAGCAGGTTGCTGACTTCAGTCAGGCCGCCTTCCGCGGTGCCGATAATGTTATTGGCCGCATTGGCGTTGTTGATGGCCTGGGTGATTCCGGTCTGCTCGGCCTTGAGTGATTCGCTGGCGATGAGGCCTGCGGGGTCGTCGGCGCCGGTGTTGATCTTCAAGCCGGTGCTGAGCCGCTGAAGGCTGGTGTTGAGGTTCGCGTTGTTTCGCGACAGCGAGCGCTGCGCGATCAAAGAACTGACGTTGGTGTTAATTCTGCCCATTGCTATGTCTCTCCATGACGGGACGCGAAGGCATCTGCGGTGCCGGCACGTCCTCAGATACTGGTGCGCTTCCGGGTCTGCGGCCCGAACCGCGCGATTCAATCCCTTGAACGACTAGAGCTGATGGGTCAGGGTACAATCGCCAACAGCCCGCGGGGTTCTTTCCCCGCCGGACGGCGCTTCACAAAGCGTGCGTCCCGGTTTGCTCATGCATGAGCCTCCTTCCTCACAAGTCCGCCGTGCCGTTTGGCACGGATGCAATCACGTGTCTCATCGTCGGCCACGTAGGGGTGACTTTAGACGTGACGCGGCATATTTCTGTCACATTGTTATGGGCGTAAGGGCGCGAAGCCGCCTTTGGACATTGGCGGCGCGGGGGCGGGATTTATTGGACGGGGGGAGTGGTAGGCGAGGAGCCGGAAGTCGGTCGTGACGAGACGGGAAGAAGCGTACGGGTTGAAAATGGCGGATTTGGGAGGCTGATGACTGTCCGCCAAATTAGAGAAGGCGGAGCCCGCTTATCGGGTTCCGCCTTCCTCATTCTGGCTTCCGGCTTCTATCCCCTTCTACTAATGGCCTTGCAACAGCGTCAACACACTTTGCGGCGTGTTGTTCGCAGTGGCCAGGACGCTGGTGCCGGCCTGGGTGAGAATTTGGGCGCGGGTGAGGTTGGCGGTCTCCTGCGCGAAATTGGCGTCGCGGATCTGGCTATCGCTGCTGGTGACGTTTTCCATCGCCACTTGCAAGGAATTGACGTTGGTCTCCAGCGTATTCTTTTGGAACGCGCCAAGGCGGCCGCGGAGCACAGAGATCTGGCCGATGGCGGTTTCGATGATCTTCTCGGCAGTGGCGGATTGACCGCCGACCAGCGTGGAGGTGCCGCCGGTCACGACCTGATTGAGGAAGCCGACGTTCGAGTCGCCGAGCTTGCTGGCCGCGACACTACTGATGCCGATGCTGACCTGCTGGTTGGAACTGACCTGCGCCCCGAGCTGGAACAGCGCGCCGCCTCCGGTGACGGCGAACCTCGTGTTGCCCGCGCCGAACGTGTTGGCGAGCGTCATGTTCATGTCCAGGGAACCGGTGTTCACCTTGAGATTGAGCCCGTCGCCGGTGACAAGTGCGCCGTTAACGGTCGCGACCGCGTCGCGGCCGGTGGCGCGGCTCCTGGCGCTGCCGGCGGTGTCCACGGTCGCGAAAGAGCCGGTCTGCGCGGTGACGGAGACGAAGTTCTTCGAACCGAACCGGGTCGAATGGAAGGCGATTCCGCTGGTGATATTGCCGGCCGTGATCTGGGCGGCGGTGACGCCCGTTGAGTCGGAGATGCCGTTAACGGCGTAGGCGATCGCGGAAGCCGCGGTGCCGCTCGTGAACGTCAGGGTCTGAGCGCCGTCAGTGCCGGTGATCGTCAACGTCACCGAATTCACGATCGCGCTGCTCTTGAACTGCAGGTTGGCCGTCTGCGCGCTGGTGATGACATTGACCTGCACGGGCAGATTCGGGTTGGTGCCCAGGTGGGCCTGCGCGATATCGAGCGACTTGATGGCCGCGGTGTTCACGCCGCTCGTCAGGTAGTCGAGATTGCCGTTGATCAGGTGGAGGCCGGCGAAGTTCGTGGTGTTGCTGATCCGCGTGATGCTTTCGACCGCGGAATCCACCTGGAGCTGGTTGGCGGCGATCTCGTCGGGCGAGAGCGCCCCGCTGTTGGCCGCCTGCACGACCAGCGACTTGATGTTCAACAGCAATGAGGAGACCTCGCTGAGCGAGCCTTCCGCGGTTGCGATGACGTTGCCGGCCTGCTGCGAGTTGTCGACGGCCTGGTGAATGCCGGCGAGCTCGCTGCGCAGGGATTCGCTGGCGATGAGGCCCGCCGGGTCGTCGGCACCGGCGTTGATGCGAAGGCCGCTGGAAAGCCTTTGCAGCGTTGTGTTCAACGTCTGCTGCGACCTGGACAGCCCGAGCTGGGCGGTGAGGGAGGCGACATTCGTATTGATACGGGACATGTGCAATCCTCCATGATTGCTGAAGGCCGTCCGGCGCCTCTCTGGCGGCCGGGGTTCGGAGGGCCCCGATCCTTCGGGGCCGGTCGTTCAAATCGTCCGTTGTCAGTCGTCCGTCGTCAGTCGCGGCAGGCTACCGCGTACCTTTCCGATCTTCGCTTGCAACCGACTGCTGACCACTGACAACTGACAGGAAGGACACTTTCACTGCTTTTGGTCCCCGGGTTGCGGCTTGGGACCGATCTTTCCGAGGCCCGAAAGATCCTCGGGTTTCACCTGTGCCGCCGCGCGATTCTCGCGGCGGATGGCGTCATACACTTCTTTGCGGTGGACGCTGATTTCCTTGGGGGCGTTGATCCCCAGACGCACCTTGTCGCCGCGGATGTCTACCACGGTGACCTCGATGTCGTCTCCGATCATGATCGTCTCGTCCCGCTGCCTGGACAGCACCAACATGGTGGCTCCTTCCTGGGTGAGTGGTCCGTCCGATTTTGCCGCGCGTGGCATGGCGCGGCGTCGGGACGGGCCGTAAACCCGCGACATCCTTGTCGCAGGACATCGCCGGGCCGGCGAACACAAATATAGCCCGTCGATGCATTCCCTGGTGCGTACGTTCCGCTTGCCGGGCCCATCGGTGCCCCCGCGCGCTTAAGCATGGGGGTTCTGACGGGTTTGGCGCGGCGGCCCGCGGCGTTACCGGGCCATGACGGCCCGCGACGCCGGCGCCGTCAGGCCGACTTAGCCAGCGGGATTTCCGACTGGAGCTTCAAAAGCGGCTGCCGGGTCGTCCATTTCTTCTCGGTGAGCACCACCTGCTGCGCCAGCCGGTTTTCGGCGTTCACGACGAGCGGGCCCAGGAGGTTTCCGGTGAGCCATTCCCCGACCTTGTTGCAGATGACGAACACCTGAAGGAAGGAGGGGTCGGTGAGGCGCAGTTCCTGCTGCATCTCCTCGCGCACCGGGACTTCGTAGTCCTTGAAGAAGATGGCCGGGTCGGTGACGACGAAGGCGAGGTTCGGCTCGTCGACCGACTGAAGCCAGAAGAAGTAGTTTTCGGTCCCCGTCTTGATCAGCGCGAAGCGCGTGTGATCGGGGAAGCCGAGTAGTCCGTTGGGGAACGTCATGATCCGGTCGTCGTCGACCGCCATTTCCCCGAACCGAGAGGTCTGGATCTCCATGCGAACTCCATTTCTGCGCGGGCTATTGCCCGCGTTTTCCCGCGGCCTCGGGAGGCCGCGGCTCCGTCGGCGGCCCCGCCGCCTTCAGAGCCCGCGGTCTCCGCCGCAGGCCGTCACTGCACTGCAATCCGCGGGCTCCGCCGCGGACACGTTTTTTCTATTCTTGCCCGTCAACCCGCCCGGAAATCCCCGGGCCACTCATCCCGCCCGTCCGCGCAGACCTTGCCGCCTTCGGCAACCTTTACTGCGCCCTCTCCTGCTTTTCCTGCGATTTCTCGTATTGCAATCTACGCTGCTCCATCCAATGCAAACCCCGTTCCAGATCACCCGAGGAAATTGAGCAGCGATTCCTGGAGCACCTTCGCCGACGTGACGAGGGTCGCCTGGAGGGACGTCTGCAGCGTCTGGAACTTCGCGATCGTCGCCGCGAAATCGGTGTCAGTCATTTGCGAAAGCAACGTTTGCGTCGCGAGATTCTGGTCCTGCAACTGGCTTTGCCGCGATTGCATCTCCTGCACGCGCGCCCCGGCCTGCCCGCGGACGCGGACCACGCGGTCGTAGTCCGCCTGAAGGCCCTGGGCGGCGGCGGTGATGCCGGCCTGGTCGTTGGTGTTCAGCGCCGTCCGCAGCTTGCCGAGGTTGGCGAAGATGCCCGATGCCGTCACCGGGTTGACGTCCGCGCCCGTGATCGTTCCGCCCGATGCCGTGCTGGCCGTCAGGCCCAGGTCCGCGGCGGCGGTGGAGAAATTCCCCGGCGCGATCGTCAGCGTTCCTGCGCCGCCGGCGGTGTCGGTGAGCGTGATGCCGTTGGTGCTGTTCGAGAACCCGGCCGTCACGCCCACGCCGCCCGAGGCGGTGTTGATCTTGTTGATGACGTCCTGCACGGTCACCGATCCCACGAGCGTCACGGGAAAACTGGTACCGTCGCTGCGGGTGACCGTGAAATCGGGCCCGCCGGTCGCGAGGTGAACTCCGTTGCCACTGTTGAGTTCAGTGAGGGGCGACGCCGGCCCGTAGCTCTGCACACCGAGGTCGGCGGCGGTCGTGCCGCCGTTCTCGGAGACCGTGAGCGGCGTGCCCTGCGTCGGGTTGAGGATGTCGATCCCCGTTCCCGCCGGGTTGATCTGCGCCTTGACGGCAACGCCCGACCCGTTGATCGTGTTCAGCAGATCGCCGACGGTGGTCGCGCCAGAGAAAGCAACTGTCGCGGAGCTTGCGCCATTGGTGATCTTCAGGCCATGGGTCAGGTCGATGCCCGCCCCGGCATTCAGAGCGGACAATGGGGTGAGGACGGTCAGATTCGGCTTGACGTTCGCACCGGCGAGCGATGTGCCGGCACCGGCGCCGGTGGCGCGAAGGATGCCCAGGTCGGCCGCGGTCGTTCCGCCCCCCACGTCCTGCACCGTAATGTTGTCGGTGCCCGTCGTGGAAAGGGTCAGGCCCTGGCCGGTGATCGCGGCAGTAATGTTTCCAAGCCCCGCGGCGTTAATTGCGCTGACCACGTCGCCGGCGTTGTCGGCGTGGGAAAGATCGACGAGCTTTGTCGTGGTTCCATTGCCCAGAAGGACGGTGCCCAGATGGACACCCATGGCGGTCGCGCCGCGGAGGTCGGTCAGGCGCGTTTGCGCCGTCAGGTTTGGCGTGATGTCGGCGGTGCCCTGCACGCGGCTCGAAAGCGCGCCGAAGACGTCCGCGCCACTGACCATGAACGGCAAATTCGTGCGGGCGTCGTAGGTGTTTTGGAGAACGGTCGTCGAGCCGACGAACTGCACGCCCCCGGCGGTGGAGACGAAGGGCGGCGCGTTCGCCTTGTCGCCGCCGAAGAGGTAGGCACCCTCAAACTGCGTGTTGGCAAGGCTGACCGCCTGGCTGTAGATGGAATCGACGATGGCCGAAGCCGCCTGCCGTTGCGCCGCCGTGACGGTCGACCCAACGTTCGCGGAAGCCACGCTCTGCGCCTGCTGCACGAGTTGCGTGACGGCGCTGAGCGTCGTGTCCACCTGGCCGAGCTGACTTTGGGCCTGGCTGAGGTTCCCCATGTACGCCTGACGGGTGTCGAGCGTCTTCTGCAATTGAATCGCGACCGAAGCAGCCCCCGGGTCCTGGCTCGGCTGTGAGATGCGCTTCCCGCTCGAAAGCTGGTTCTGCACGTCCAGCAGCTGCTGCTGCGTCGCCGTAAGCTGCGTCTGCGTAATGCTCGAGGAGAGCAGGTTGCTGATGCGTGCGAGTTGGAGGGGCTGGATGTTCATAAAGACATTTGCGATTGCCGATTTGCGATTGGGAGAATCTCAAATTTCAGATCTCAGATCCCTGCCTTTCAGTCGCAAATCGCAAATCTCTAAGGCAGCATATTTAGGATCGTTTGCATCATCGCATTCACGGTCGTGATCAGTTTTGCGGCCCCTTGAAACGCGTTCTGTTGCCGCACCAGGTTGATCGCTTCTTCGTCCATGCTCACACCGCTTATGGCCGAACGCTGCGCGGTGAGCGTGTCGTGGATCGCCTTCGCTGCGTCAGCACTGGTGGTTGCGGTGGCGACCTGACCGGCGATTCCGTTCACGATCGACTGGTAACTGTCGGTAAGGCTCGTGCCGTTGAGAGTCGTGAGCGTCTGCGACTGAAGGGCGGCGATCGCCAGGGCCGTTTGATTGTCGGTCTTCTCGCCGTTCTTCGCGGCGGCGATCAGCGTGGTGTCGCTTTGGATCGTCTGGTTGACGGCCATGTCCAAAGAGTCTTTACCCGTGAAGAAGGTGTTGATGCCCAGCGTGGCGAGCGTGCCGCTGCTGTCCTGACTGAAGTTGATGTCTATGGCGCTGGTTGCGGCGGCAATCTTGAGCCTGCCGCCGGTGATCGTCGCAGTAACGCCATTGATCGCGTTCAGGCTCGCGGCCAGCGAATTGAGCGTCGTATCGCCCGCTGCTCCGGTGAGGTGGACCGGAACCAGAGTGCTGGTCATGAGGCCGGTCGATTTCTGACGGACGGAGAGAACGAAGCTGCCGTTCGTCGGCGTAAACGCCAGGCCCGCGGCGGGAGCGGTCAGCGCGGCCGCGGGATCGGTCACCGCATTCGACGCCGTCACTGTGCTCAAGCCGCCGAGCCCCTGGCCGGACGAGTGAAGCTTGTTCAACTCGAAAATCAGGTTGTGGGCGAGCGTGTCGAGCTGCGCGGTGACGCTTGTGACCTGGCTTTGAGCGGTAGCGAGCGCGCCGATTTCGCCGGACCGGACCGGGATCGGGCCGTTGTTCGACTTGAAGACGACCGACGAAACCGGCTGGCCGTTGACGACCTGCTGTTGCACCGCCACGCCCTGGTTGCTCGTGCCGACGACCAGCGGCTCGGAGCCTACGTATACGTTAACCGTGCCGTTGTCCTGACTGACGGTCTTGATGTCGACGAGCTGCGAAAGTTGCTTGAGGATCGCGTCGCGCTGGTCGCGGAGGCTGTTGGCCTGCCCGCTGCTGCCGCCCTCGGCGTTGATGATGTTGCCGTTGAGCGTCGCCACCTGTTGCGCCAATCCATCCGCCGCCTTGGCCTGCGCGGCCAGCCGGGCTTGTAGATCGCCCTGGGTTCCGTCGAGTGCGCCGCGCGTGTCGGTGAACGTGCGGGCCAGTCCGTCGCCGGACTGAAGCACGGTCTGGCGGAGGCCCGAATCCTGCGGATTGTTGGCCAGCGCGGACCAGCTCTTGGAGAAGCTGCTCATCTGCGATGACAGGTTATTCGCGCCCAGGGCGTTGAACGTGGATTCGACGCGGGAGAGCCATTGTTGTGCGGTGTTGGCGGACTGGGTGTCGCTGCCGGAGCTGCGGATGCGGTTTTCCAGGGACTCGTCGATCTGCCGTTGGATGGCCGTCAGGTTGATCCCGGACCCGATGAAGATCCCCGGCGCCATTTGCTGGTCGCTGCCGGGGACGGTGACGGCGGTTTGGCGCGTGTAGTCGGCGTTCCCCGCATTGGAGATGTTGTTGCCGGTAACCTGCAACGCCGCCTGCTGCACGGCGAGTGCGGATTGCCCGATGTTGAGTGCGCCGATGAGAGTCATGAGTAGTTGTCAGTTGTCAGTTGCGTACAAGGCGGCGATCGTTCGACTGTCTTGACTGGCAACTCATCCGACGGCTTCCATCACACCTATTCTATTGGACACCTGTGGGACTCCGTGCTTGTTGTAGACGCCGGCTTTTTCCACGGCGCCGGCGAGGAGGCGGACGACCGTGTTAAGGTGCCCCAGCACCGCGCCGGCCACTTTTCCCGCGACGAACGCTTTGGAACGGATCTGCTCGGCCAGGCCCTTTAGCTCGTCGCGCAACTGGAGAAGCGCGGCCGCGCGGGGCGGATACGCCGTCGCCAGTTGGCCGACGGTCACGTTCCCGGGGATCTTGAACTGGGCCGCGAGCTGCGCGACCACCAGCTTGCGGCGGCGCTCGATCGCTCCGATCCGCAGGCGGCAGGCCTCCTGCAAATTCGCCGAGTCGCCCATCGCCTTGACGTCAAACTTCTTCATCGCGGCCTGCTGCGCTTCGACGTACGTCAGCAGCTTTCGGTGCTCGCTGATGAGCTGCTGGAGGATCAGCTCAAGCTCGGATATTTGCCGGGACATAGGCGTTGCCCTTGGTTGGCGGCGTCTTTTGATACCCTGACCGCTCGAACCGACTCTCGGCCGGTGACTTTTTGCGCTGCGTGTCGGCGGGCTGTTTGGCGGCCTTCTCGATCCGGCGGACCATGCTGTCCACCAGCTTGTGGCCCGAGCCGCGCGCCATGTGTTCCGACAAGTGCTGGTCGAGCATGGAAGCGAAAGCCTGCCCGCCCCGGCCTCCGTCAAATATTTTTGACTTGAACGGCCCCTCGTGCATCTGCTTGAGCAGCGTCCCGAAGAACGTCTGCGCGACCAGCTTCTGCGAATTCTTGACGAGATTGTCGTGCTGCGATGCCGGGGCCGCCCGGTGGAGTGAATCCACGAGGCCGGAAGACGGGCGTGATGACTGGTGTGCGTGAATCATGGCGCGTCTCCGACGCATTCTGTGGCTTCCCACCGCACGGGCCTCCGACCCGTGCGCGAGCGGTTGCTCTAGTTCTCTTCGATCAATTTCGCGTGCAGTTTCCCTGTGTTATAGAGTTCCTTCACGATCGTGATGCGGTCCTCGACCGGCACCTTCAGTTGCTCCAGCGCGTTGACCAGATCTTGCAGCCGGGCGCCGCCCTGGTTGCCGGTGTCGAGCGCCACCGTGTCTTTGGTGGTGATGACCGGCGTGCGGGGCGTGGCCACCGGCGCGGGGTTCGTCGTCTGGATCGTCAGGCCTTTGTGGCTGATCACCACGGGGCTGATCTCCACGTCTCCCGTGACGATGAGCGTTCCGGTGTTTTTGTTGATCTTCACCCGCGCCTCGGACGGGACCATGCGCACCGGAAGCTGCTGCACCCGGCTGATGAAACTGTCGGGCCGCTCGCGCTCGACCTGCGGGATGACGACCACCACTTCCTTCGCGTCCACGGCCACGGCGATGATCTCGCCGTTGGGGCTTTCGGCGTCGTTGATGACTTTGGAGATGGCGCTGGCGGTCGTCCAGTTGGCGGCCGGGGCTTCGAGGATGAGGCTGAAGCGGCCGTTCTCGACTGACGAGACGACCATGTTTTCTTCCATCACCGCCCCGCCGTGCACGACACCGACGTTGGGATTGCTGGGGTCTTCAAGGTCAACCGGCCCTTCGGCCAGGGCGAAGATTCCACTGCCTGCCAGCGGGCCCATCATCGGGCAGACGAACAGGCGGCCGCCTTTAAGCGTCGAGGCGTCACCGATGCTGGCGATCCGCACGTCGATGTGGTCGCCCTGTCGTGCACCGGTGCTGGGGATGGTGGCCGTGAGATTGACGACCGCGACGTTCTGAACCTTGGTGAGTTGCTGAACGCTCACCGGGTCCGCGAATTTGCTGAGCATGGCCGCGAGCGGCTGAATCGCCGCGGCAAAGTCCCCGCCGTCGCCCGTACCCCTGAGGCCATATACGAGGCCCAGCCCCGTCAGCACGTTGGTCCGCTGCCCGCTGAGCCGCGTGATGTCCGCGACTTTCACCGCCCGCGCCTGCCCGGTCAGGGCGAGCACGACGAGGAGGAGGATGGGAAGAGGTTTTCGCATCGGGATTGATGTCAACTGTCAGTTGTCAGGACCCATGTAGGGTGGGCGTACTCGCCCACCGCGTTACCGTCTCCAAGCCGATGGTGGGCGGGTACGCCCACCCTACAACTGGCAACTTCCCACTCTTCATCGGTCAGAACGGGTTGATAAAGTCCAATAATTTCGGCAATCGTCCTCGTTCCGTGGCGCTTCGGACGGATCCCTTGGTATTTTTCTGCAATTCCAGGTCGTAGAGCTGAGTGCTCAGGAGTGTGTTGTCGGCGTTGACGTCTTCGGCCCGGCAGGTGCCCGTCAGGATGAACTGCTGTTCTTCCTCATCGTGCTTGATGCGCTTGCGGGCTTGCAGCACGAGTGTGCCGTTGGGCTTCACGTCGAGGATCTCGGCCGTGATGCGGGCGGTGAGCGAATCGTCGCGCTTCACTTCGCCGTCGCCTTTGAAGGTGCGGTTGCCGGTAAAGTCGACCGCGGGCGCGGCGGCCGGCGTTTGCAGCCCGTAGATCGAGGCGCTGGAGAGCTTCAGCTTGATCATCTGGTTCACGGCGGCCTTCAGCTCGGCGTCCTTGGTAAGGTCAGTGGTCGCCTTCGAATCCATCTGGCTCTCTTCACGGATGATGATCGTGACGAGGTCGTGCTTCTTGAGAGTCTTGGGTTCCTTCTCGGGCACCGCATAGAAGCTGACCTGTGAGAGCTTGGCCTGCCCGGGATCGGGCGGGGCGGCGAGCGACGCCTTCAGAAGCGACCCGCCGGTGCGGGACATCATCATGCCGGCCTGGGCGGCGGCGTTGTTGTTCGCGGGCTTAACTGACGTGCGATCGGGATGCGGGCTGGGCCGCACCTCGGCCGGATCCTGCTGCGTTTGCGGTGCGGCCTGGCCGAGGGCCAGAGCGCCGCTTACGCATGCGATGCTGAGAAATGCTGCTTTGGCCGTGATGCGCTTTTTACGATTCCTCATTCATTGCTCCATTGCGTGCCGTTCGAGGCGATTCATTCCGTGACGGCCGCGGCGGCGACCTTTCGTTCGGGCGTCGGGGGGCTGATCGTGCCTTCCTGCGGGCCGGTGAGGACGACTTCGTAGATCTCGCGCGTCGCTTCGTTTTGCACGCGGATGCTCTGCCCGAATGAGCCGCCTTCCATCGCGCGGGCGACGGTCTTTACGCGGACATTTCCTTGCGCGAGCGTGATGGTGATGAACTGCCCACTCTTGGCCAGCGCCACCGGATCGACCATGCGGGATGTCAGCACGGTGCCGGGCTTGAGTTCGCGGGCGGCCTCCTGCCCGAGCGCCTGGCTCAGCGTGAGCAGCGGCTCCTCGGGCAGGCGGTCAACCAGCGCGCGGCGTTCGGTGAGGTCTTCGGCGCGGATTACTTGCTTGAACGCCAACGGGCGGTTCAACAGGAGCTGTCGCTGCCACGCCCGCGCGGTGGCGGCGACGGGGACTTTCTTCGTCCCCGTTTCGGTCACGATAAGCACATCCCACGAGACGTCGCCGAGATTGAACATGCGGCGGGCTTCGAGGTTGAACTTGAACTGCGGCTCGGCGAGGTTCAGGACCTTTTCATCTGCGGGATTAAACGTGATTTGCAACTGCTCGGCGGGAACGGACAGGCGCACCGCCGCGTCGGCCTGGAGCAATTCGCGGAGCGACCGCACGGGCGACTCGGCGACCGGCGCAGACTTCGCGGCCACCGCCGGCGCAGCCGCCGCTTGGGGCGCGCCGGCCGGCGGCGCGGGCCGGGTTGCAGGCGCAGCGCCGGGGGTCGCGGCCGGGGCCTTGCCCTCGCGCGCGTCGATCCACTGTTGAAGTGCCGTTTTCTCGTCGTACTGAATGTCGCCCCTCGCGACCGTGCAGTTCGTCGGGCCCGAGAAGCGGACGACCGCGAGATTCACGCCCGCATCGTGCAGGGTCTGGCGAATTTCGTCGATCGTGACTGCCTGGAACGGGGCGTTGCCGGTGAGGCGGGCTATGGTTAGTTCGGCGAGCGGCGCGAAGACCTCGCGGTCCGAATCCGCCCAGCGGCAAATCTGGCGGAGTTTCACTTCCGTGCCGGTGATGGTGGCTTCGGCGCGGAGTTCGAGCGTCGCGCCGGCCGCAAAGCGCGCTGTGCCGGGGACGAAGCGCTCGGAAGCGACCGGTTCCGGCGGCGGTGCGGGCGCCTCTTCGCCGCGAGCCAACTGGTGCATCAGCACCTGCGTCGCCCACGCAAGGATGGTCAGCGCGATCAGGAATTGGACTTTCTTTCGATTGCTAAGTGGCCGAGGGTTCATTGAAGCGACCTCCTGGGGTCTGTTGCCGCTTGTTAGTCGCCAGTTGCCAGTGCAATCAGAGGAGTGCAATCAGGGGTGTCGTCTTCACTGGCAACTGGCGACTAACAAGCGGCAACTATTCAAGCGTTATCACTTCCGCAGATTGCCGATCACTTGCAGGGCCTGGTCGGCGGTCTTGATGGATTCGCTGTTTAGCTCGAAGGAGCGTTGTGTTTTGATAAGGGTGACGAGTTCCTTGACCGGATCGACATTGCTGGCTTCGAGGAATCCGCCCAGCGTTTGGCCGGCGCCGTTTTGGCCGGGGTTGCCGGTGAGGGGTTTGCCCGAGGCTTCCGTCGTGACGTAGATGCTGCCGCCCAGCAGTTTCAAGCCCTGTGGATTGGGGAACTGAGTGATCTGCAACTGGCCGGCTTTTTGTTTGACGGTGGAGCCGCTCTTGAGGTATTGGATCGTGCCGTCGAGGCCAATGCTGATGTCGGTGGCATTGGGGGGGAGCGTGATGGGCGGGATGACTTTGTAGCCGTCGCCCATCCCGAGGACGAGCTCGCCCTTTTCATTAACGAAGAAGTTGCCGTTGCGCGTGTAGCCCGTTCCGCCGAGGGAGTCGAGGATTTTGATTCCGAAGAAGCCGTTGCCCTGAATGCCCGCGTCCAGACCGCGGTTGGTGCTCTCGAGGCTCCCCTGCTCCAGGTCGAGCTGCGTGTTACTGATCTTGGTGCCCAGACCCACGAAGATGCCGGCAGGCGTTAGGTCGCCCGCCGCGTCGCTGGTGCCGGGCTGCTTCATCTGCAGGTAGTAGAGGTCTTCGAAATTCACCCGGCTGCGCTTGAACGCAGTGGTTTCCGCGTTGGCCAGGTTGTTGGCAACCACGTCAATGCTCGTCGATAAGGCCCGAAGCCCGGAGGCGGCAGAGTAAAGTGCGGTGATCGCCATGCAGATGCCTCGTCATTCAAGCCGGGATTCCGGCTGCTCGCCTTTGTTTATCGGACGGGGGAGGGGAAAGGGATTAGGGGTTCAGGTGCGATCCGAAGTGATTGTCTCTTCATTTTTCACTTTGCATTTTGCATTTTGCATTTTGCATTTTGCATTCTGCCTTGGATTCCCAGCCACTCATTGAATGCAAAGTGCAAAATGCAAAGTGCAAAAGTCAAAATGGCGGACATAGTTCAATGCCGCCCTTTTCATCCTGTCCCCTCTACGAATTCTTCCCCACGTCATTCACCAGCTTCTGCAATGTCTGGTCCTGGTTCTGGATCATGTTGGCGTTGGCTTCGAGTTGACGCTGGGCGTCCATCAGGGCGGCCAGTTCGGTGGTCGGGTCTACGTTGGAGTGCTCGAGGTACCCGCTACGGACGGTGGCGGTGGCGGGGCGGAGTTGGTTGATGTCGGGGTGGCTGAGCATCGTGCCGCCCTGCTTGGAGAACTTGGAGTGGTCGGGCACGTCGAACACGCCGATGCGGCCGGCGGCTTTGCCGTCCTGAGTGATCTGGCCGTCGCCGCTGATTGAAAGCGCCGCCCCGAGTTCGATCCGGATCGGCTTCCCTTTCGAATCGAGCACGCGCTGGCCCTTGGAGTTGGAGAGGATCAGATCCCCGTCGCGGTTGACCATGAAACGGCCGTCGCGGGTCAGGTGGGTTTCCTTCCCGTCGGAGACCGCGAAATACCCATCCCCTTCGAGCGCGAGATCGAGATTGTTGTTGCTGTGTTCGAGGTCGCCCTGATGGGCGTCGACGAGCGTCGGCGTGGCGAAGATCCCGCCGCCGATATGCTCGAGGACCGGGTCGCTCCAGTCACCAGCCCGGCGGCGTTCCTGCAACGCGGTCTTGCGTTCCTGAAACAGCGCAAGGTCGCGCTTAAAGCCAACGGTTTCGGAATTCGCGAGATTGTTGGCGAGGACGTCCTGCCGGTATGAGTTGGTCATCACGCCGGCGGCGGACAGATAAAGGCCGTAGATCATTCGAGGCTCGCGAAAGGCCGAAGCGGCGTTGTGGTTTTGCTATCGCATTCGCGAGTTCCACCGGGAATGCGAATCGAATGTGGACGGAGCTTGGTCTGCCAAGTCATCGCGCCGGCATCCGGAAGCGGTAACTTCACGTTCGCCACCTGTAGCGCCATGCTTCAAGCAATTCTCTCCACGGAGCACTTCGTCCAAGTGAACCGCGGTTGCGAGTCGGGCCAGCTTCACGATCCGCTCGCCGAGAGTGAGTGACGACAAATCCATTGCAGACCTCCGCTGCTGACGAATCGAGGTACTCCATATCAAGCGTCGTGCCATGACATTTGGAGTGTCCACTCGCCGGCGCGCTTTGCGGAGCATAAGCCGTGACGAATAAGATAATTGCGATTCGCTCCGGGCTGCGGCCAGGGGGTCGGAAATCTCCTGGCGATTTCTCGTTGGCGTAGCCATGACCCGCAGAAATTGCGGAAAGAAGGCAGGAACTGCCCGCCGAGCATCACTCCCGAACCATCCCGAAAACGTCCAGAAGCCCCGACAAAGTCTAATCCTCTGTACAATACCTATACTCCTACTATAAAGCTATTGAATTGGCTGAACTAATTGTCTAGAATCTGCTCATCGTGGTTGCCCTGCCCCCTACTCCTTCTCTCGCCGCCGCGCGCCATTCAACGCAAAGGGAATGTTGTCGTCGTCCCTAGCGCACGCCGTCAAATGCCCTGGCGAGCGAATCGCCCGGCGACATGCTGCGGCCCACTTCATTCGAAAGGAATCAAAAAATGCGAGCGCACTTTCACCGTGCATTCACTCTCGTCGAGCTTTTGGTCGTTATTGGAATTATTGCACTACTTATGAGCATCCTGCTCCCCACCCTCGCCAAGGCGCGCGAGCAGGCGAACACCATCAAGTGCGCGTCCAACCTGCGGAGCATCGGCCAGGGGATCGCCATCTACGTGACCGAGAACCGCGGATGCCTCCCGATGTCCTCTTATTACGAGGGGACCGTGCTGGACCTCTCTGCACAGATGCAAACGCCGTCCA
>JAQGHH010000650.1 GCA_028288945.1 Phycisphaerales bacterium | reverse complement strand
GATCGTCCCCTTCATTCGCGGGTGGTAGCTGCATCCGTAGGTGAACTTCCCGGCTTTGCTGAAGGTGAACTCGTAGGTCTTGCCGGCTTTGATGTTCGGGGATTTGAAGGAGCCGTCGGTGGCGATGACGGTGTGGTCGCGGTCGTCGTTGTTGGTCCAGACGACGATGTCGCCGACGTGGATTTTGAGCGTCGCGGGGCTGTAGGCCAGGTTGGTGATGCTTACTTCTTTGCGGGCGTGGGCGGGGGCTTTTTCCGCCGGGTCTTTGGCGGCGGCCAAGGCGGCCACACAAAATATTGCAAGGACGGTCGCAAGCCCGGTCGCTTTCGATAACTGAACTCGCATGCGCGGTCTCCGTCGATGTCTGATCATAGCGGGATTAACGCGCCTAAGGCGGCCGCATTACTTCGCGTTGGTCACTTTTGGCTCGGCGGGCTTGGGGACCTCGGCCGGCTTCGAAGTGACTTTAGGCGTTTCGCTGGGCATGCGGGCGCTGGTGAATTGGTCGGCGGATTTTTGGATCACCTCCGCCGACGGCATTTCTCCGTCCGCAATGAGAAACCGATACCGCAGGATCAGAGATTCCCCGGCTGGGATCGATGCCTTTGGAAAAGCGCCGAACCGGCCGTAGTCGCGGTAGGCTGAATAGCGGGTGCCTTTGGGGTTTTCGGGGTGATTGATGTCCACTACGCTGTAGCGTTTGCCTACAAGCGTGTACGACTCGCCGACCCAGGGGTAGTCGAGGTCTTTGTGGGCGTCGGGGTTGGCGACGGGGAAGAAGTAGACGGTCTGCTTCGGGTCGGTTTCACCGGCGGGGCGGTACTGCACGCCCGAATGTTCGGGGTCGCCGTCGAGCGTGACGTCGCCCGCCGGGGCGTAGAGCTTGGAGGTGCAGTCGATCAGCAGGCGGAAGGGCGCGGGGCCCTGGCGGAACGTGAGGATGCGCTCCTCGGCGATGATCGGCTTGCCCGATTCGTCTTCCCAGTGCGTCAGCGAAGTGAACGAAGCCTGCCCCGGCCCGGCACGCTTTTCGAGGAACTTCTGGTGGACGATGTCGCCGCCCTTCATGTGCCAGCGGTCGTAGGTCTTGCCGTTCAATCCGATCTTCATGAAGCCGATGAAGATGCCCCGGTGGTGGGGGAAGAGCTTGCCGCTGGCGCCCTGCGTAATGGGCGCTTTGCCCTCGGCGTCGAACACGTGCAGATAGGGTTTATAGGTTTCCTGCTGGCGGGCGGGAGTGGAGGTGTCGTGCGCGTACATGTAACGCGCCACGACCTTGCCATCGAGCAAAACGTCGAGATGCTCCCCGGCGGTGTCCTTCAGGGAGAAACCGGATTCGTCCGGAGTATCTTCAGCTCTCACTGCCGCGGTCGTCATGAATACCGCCGAAATAATCGCCGCGCAAAGAATCGGGGTCCGCAACATTGTTGTCCTCGCTTCCAAGTCCCCCCGGCATTCCGTGACACCTGTGTGGCACAGCCGCCCTCGGCTGTGTCCCGCCGTAGGCGGAAAGGAAAGACACAGCCGAGGGCGGCTGTGCCACACATTGCTCTTTCGATCGGAGAACCGTGACGATACCACGGACGGCCGCCGCTTCCCTGATGGGCCGCTTCGACGGGCGCGATGCCCGTGATACGATGGCATTGTAATGCCAGAGAAGATCATCCGCGACCCCGTTCACGACGTCATCGCCTTCCGCACGGAGCGGCCGGCGGACGCGTTGTTATTCCGTCTGGTCAACGCCAGTGAGTTCCAGCGCCTCCGCCGGATTCGCCAGCTCGGGCTGGCAAGCCTCGCCTACCCCTGCGCCGACCATTCCCGCTACAGCCACAGCCTGGGCGTGATGGAGACGGCGCGGAAAATGCTCGCGCAGCTCGGACGATCAACCCCAATCGACGAAGCCGATGAGCTGGCGTGCCTCGCGGCGTCGCTGCTCCATGACCTGGGCCACGGGCCGTTCAGCCACGTCTTCGAGCGGGTAGGCGGCATCGAGCACGAAAAACTCACCCGGCGGATCATCCAGGACCCCACCAGCGAAGTACACCAAATACTCGCGAAATACGATCACTCACTGCCCGCGCGCGTTGTCGGCCTGCTGCAGGGTGAAGGCACCCGGCCGCTGTTCAGCGACATACTCGCCAGTCAGCTCGACGCCGACCGGCTCGATTATCTTCTCCGCGACAACCTCATGACCGGCAGCCGCTATGGCGACTATGATCTGGGCTGGCTGCTCCATTCCCTCACCGTGGACGAAAATTCAGGACGCCTGGCCGTGACATGGAAGGGCGTAAGCGCGGTCGAGGCGTATCTTCAATCGCGTTATCACATGTACCGCAACGTCTATTTCCACAAGGTCGTGCGGGCGGCGGAGGGGATGGTCAAGCTCGCGCTTCAGCGCGCCAAGCGGCTGGCCGTGCAGGACCGGCTGCCGTGGCCGTCGCGCGAGCATTCGGTCATCAAGGCGTTGCTCGGCCAGCGGCTGACGACCGAAGAATTCACCGATCTCGATGACGTGTCCGTGATTCACTGCTTCAAAACCTGGACGCGGTCGGCGGACGCGCCGCTGGCAGCGCTTTGCCGGGGGCTGCTCAACCGCCAGCTTTACAAGACCATCGATCTGTCGCACATGGCCGAGTCGGACGCGTGTGCCGCGTTCGTGCGAGCGCAGAACGCGGTTGCCGCGGCGGGCGGTGATCCCGCCTACGACCTGTTCTTCGACGAGCCGATCGACACGCCTTACGAGGCCTACCAGCGCGAGCCCGTGACGGGTCAATCCGAAATCCTCGTCCGCGACCCGTCAGGAAAACTGACGCCCTTCGCCGCGTTATCGCCCTTGCCCGATGCGCTGAACAAGCAGCTCATGTTCCGCCGCCTGCACGTCGCCAGCGCCTGGCGCGACGTGGCGGCGGGGGCGTTGAAGGGATGAATTCCGTCTTGCGGCACTCAGTGCCCCGGCCGACCAAATTGCACTGCAATTACCACGGCGCGGGCCGCACGCATATGGCCTCGAGCGAAATGCGCTCCTGTGGCACGGGTTTCCAACCCGTGCAGGGTGTGCAGGAGAATCACAGGCATTCGACTACTGGCGCACTTCGCACGGGTTGAAAACCCGTGCCACGATGGAGCGGCGGAGGGCGCAATGCACCTAAGTATCCGCGAGATGCGGACCTTCGGTCCGACCGGGCCGACACGGCCCGGCTCTTGAAGCGTGTCTGGATAATTAAGGAGGCAAACACAAAGTTCGCACCCTACGTGAAACGGACGTCACGCAGCGATTTGCCGCGCTCCTGGAGGTAACCGGTTAGAAGGGCGACGTACCCCGTCTTGATCGGGGGCCGGTTGGACAGGTTCAATGTCTGCCGGACTTTCATGACGCTCGCTTCGTCCGGGCCTTCCACTTCCACATACGTTCCCAGATACGGCACCTCGTCGAGTTCCACCTTGCATCCGTCCAGCAGCCAGCTTTCCCGCCGTTTCTCGAACGAAAGCATCTTGTGATAGCCCAGGCTCTCGAACAGCTTCATCGCCTCGGCAGACCCCTCGACGCCCAGTTCGACCTCCTCGCGGCTCTTGAGCGCGCCGGGCTGGCGGGGGCCTTTGTAGGTGATGATGTGGTCTTCTTCGCCGCTCTGCACGTTGCGGTTAAGGCGCAATCGCAGGCCACGGTCGCCGGCAAGCAGGGTGCGGTCGTCCGTATCGTAGAACGTGTTCACCTCAAAAAACTGCCCGAGCGGCTGCGCGCCGCATTCAACCAGCCGGGCCCTCACGGCGGCCAAATCCTCAACCGCCAT
>JAQGHH010000248.1 GCA_028288945.1 Phycisphaerales bacterium | reverse complement strand
TTTTCTTCCGGCACCATCACCAGCTTGATCCCGCGGCCGCGGGCCTGCTCCATCCAGGGGTAGATGTTGGCCGGGTATTCGACGCTGCTGGTGACGACCTGGTCGCCGAACTGCCAGTCGATGCCGTTGGCCACGATGCTGATCCCCTCGCTGGTGTTCTTCACGAAGGCGATCTCATCGCGGCGGGCGTTCATCATCGTGGCGGCGGATTGGCGGAGCTTTTCGATGTCGGCATACCAACTCGTGCCCAGATAAGCGCCTTGCTGGGCCTGCTGCGCGAAAATGTGGAAGGCATCCGCCGCCGCACGCGGCAGGGGCGACACCCCGGCGTGGTTAAAAAAGTGCCAGTTTCGGAGGATGGGGAACGCATCCGGGTTTCCGATGTAGGAATGGATGTTGCGGTTCACGGGGACGGCCGCGGGGCCGGCGGTGGTGGGTTGAGCACTCATGTGGTTCTGCCCTCTTGAGACTCTGACTATAATACCGCCGGTACCGCAACTTCTCCCCAACGGGCGCGTCTGGAACCATGGAGACGAGAAAAAGCCGCCGCCGGGAACACGTCCTTCGCCCGGCAGCCGATAGAAAGGTTTAACCTGATGCTTCGCCATATCCGACGGGTTTTGCCGGCATGGAAAACGCTCGCCCTGATCGCTGCGACGGCGGGCACGACTTCCGTCTCGCGGGCCGATGCCACGGACGAACTCGTTCAGAACTCGGCCCCCATGAAGTGGGTTAAGCCGTTCCTTCCCGAAAACCTTCCCGACCTCAATTACCCCGCTTATTTCAACGACCTCGACAAGGCCAAGTCGCAGGCGTTTCACGGGCGTTACAAGAAGGCGCTGCAGAGCCTGCAAACCTTTAAGCCGCAGAAGCCCGAGGAATTTGTGGCGGTCGCCCTGACGAGGAGCAAGGCCTTGGAGGCGCTGGGCAAGCAGCAGCAGGCGTTTAAGGTGCTCAGCGACGAGCAGGTGGCCAAAGACCCGGCAGTCCAGGTTCGCCGGGCCGAAGTTCTCGCCGGCATGGGGAGCACGGAGGAGGCGTTGGCCGTAGTCAAGGAGCTTTTGAAAGACCATCCCGAGTCGATCGCCGGGCATTATCAGCTCGGGGCGATCTGCGAGCAGGTCGGCGACATCGCGGGGGCGAAGGCGGCGTTCACCTGGTTCGTGGAGAAGCCGCAAAACTTCCTGGAGCGCTGGCAGAACCACGAGCGCGGCCCGTTCGAAAGCGCCGCGGAAGTCACGCTCATCGGCCGAGCGCTGGACCGCTGGGGCGCGCTGACGGCGCAGTACCGGGAAAACGCGCAGCTCCACAAGACGATCCTCAACATTTTCGTGCGCGCCTATGACGTGATCGACCGCGAATACTGGCCCGCCCACGTGGCGGCGGGCGAGTATTTCATGACCCACGACCAGATGAAGGAGGCCGCGGAGGAATTCAGCACCGCCCTCAAAGCCAACCCGAACGACCTCCGCTCGCTGCTGTCGCTGGGGCACCTGGCCCTCGAGCAGTTCAATTTCGACGGCGCGGACCGGGCCATCTACTCGATCCGGCAGGTGAACCCCGACGCCCTCGAAGCCGAAACGCTCGAAGCCCGCAACCTGCTCCTTCAACGCCGGCCGGAACTGGCGATCGTGCCGGTACAAAAAGTGCTCGCGGCACAGCCGAAGAACCTCGAAGGCATGGGCCTTCTCGCGGCGGTGTACGCGCTGCAATTGAAGGACGCGAAGACCGCCGAGGTCTTGCAGCAGGTCGATCAGATCGACCCGACCAACGCCAGCGCCTACCTCGAAGTCGCGCAGCAGCTTTCCGCCATGCGGCAATACCCGCGGTCGGCGGACATGTACAAGAAGGCCATCGAGCGGGCGCCCTGGTGGACGGCGGCCCGCAACGGGCTGGGCCTCCTCTACACGCAGAGCGGCGACGAAGACCTTGCCCGGACCGTCCTCAACGAAGCCCGCGCACTCGACCCCTTCAACCTCGCCACCACCAACTACGTCAAGCTCCTGGACATGATGGGGAGCTTCGCCCGCAAGGAGACCGACCATTTCGTCGTCATGTACGACCCGCAGGCCGACCCGGTCATCCCCGAATATTTCAGCGAGTACCTGGAGAGCGTACACAGCCAGATCTGCGCGACGTTCAAGTACGAGCCGAAGGTGAAGACGTACATCGAGGTCTTCCCGAGCCACGACGCGTTCAGCGTGCGCACGACCGGCTCGCCCTGGATCGGCACCGTCGGCGCGAGCACCGGGCGGGTGATCGCGCTGCAGTCGCCGCGGGGCGGCGAAGGATTGGGCACGTTCAACTGGGCGCAGGTGTTGCGGCACGAATACACCCACACCGTCACGCTGGGCGCGACCGACAACCGCATCCAGCACTGGATGACCGAGGGGCTGGCGGTGTACGAGGAACGTACGCCGATGCGGTGGGAATGGGTGCCGATGCTCTACAACGCGGTGAGCAAGCACGAGTTGTTCGCGATTGACCAGCTCACATGGTCATTCGTCCGCCCCAAGCGTCCGATCGACCGGCAACTCGCGTACGCCGAGTCTTACTGGATCTGCAAGTACGTCGAGGAGACTTACGGCCACGACACGATCCTGAAGATGCTCGAAGATTTCCGTAACGCCGAGCCGCAGGAAGTGGTCTTCCCGAAACGCACGGGCAAGGCGCTGCCGCAGTTCCAGAACGAATTTTTCGCCTGGTGCGAGCAGGTGGTTTCCAAGTGGGGGTATGACCCGGAATCGAGCAAGAAGTATACGGAGCTGCGGGCGAAGGCGGATGGCCTGGTGAAGGGCAAGCAGTTCAAGGAAGCCGTGGCCGTGTGGGAGGAGATCGCGAA
>JAQGHH010000646.1 GCA_028288945.1 Phycisphaerales bacterium | reverse complement strand
CGCCCACCGCGTACAACCCCTTCAGGCTCGACCGCCCCTGCAAGTCGGCGTCAACGCCGCCGATCATGTAGTGGGCCGCGGGGTGGACGGGGATCAAATCCTTGCTCACGTCCATGCCGAATTCATCGGTGAGCAGCGCCAGTTGCGGGAAGCGCTCGCGGAATTGCTGGAGCGGCAGATGCCGCACGTCGAGATAAACGTGCGTGTAATGCGTCTTGCGAATCTGCTCGACGATCGCCCGGCTCACGACGTCGCGCGGCGCGAGCTCGGCCGCCTCGTGGTAATCGGGCATGAACCGGTGGCCGTGCCGGTCGACGAGATACGCCCCTTCGCCGCGAACGGCTTCCGTGATCAGCGCCCGGCTCGACCCGGCGAGGTAGAGCGTCGTCGGATGAAACTGCACCATCTCCATGTCCTGGAGCGTCGCCCCCGCGCGGTAGGCCATCGCGTGGCCGTCGGCGGTGGCGATCTTGGGGTTGGTGCTCTCGCGATAAAGCTGGCCGGCGCCGCCGCTGGCGAGGATGGTGCATTTGGCCCAGATGATCTGCACGTTTCCGTCGATGAGGGCCAGCGCGCCGACGCAGCGATTTTCGTCGGTGATGAGGTCGATCACGAAGCTGCGCTCGGAAACACGGATCTGCTCGCGGGTGCGGACGGTACGGATGAGCGTCTGCGCGAGCTCTTTGCCCGTGGCGTCGCCGAAGGCGTGGATGATGCGGGCGAAGGAATGGCCGCCTTCGCGCGTGAAGGCGAGGCCGTGGGAGCCGCCTTCTTTTTTGTCGAAGTTTGCGCCGTACTCGAGGAGTTCGAGGACACGCTCGGGGCCTTCCTTCACGACGATTTCAACGGCCGCGTGGTCGCAAATCCCCGCGCCGCCCTTTTCGGTGTCGGCGACATGCGATGCATAGCTATCCAACGGCTGCAAGACGGCCGCGATGCCGCCCTGCGCGTACCAGGTGTTGGACTGATCGATTGTGTCCTTGGTGAGAATGAGAACGTCCGCCCCGCCCGCCGCCGCGGCGATGGCGGCGCGGAGCCCGGCGACGCCGCCGCCTATGACGAGAACGTCGGTGAATTGCTGGGGAAGGTGCGCGGCTTTGAAGGGGATCAGGTAACGGCGTTGGGTGATCGGTTCGAGCATGGCGTCGGCGCTTCGTAGGCTAAAGCAATTAACTCATTCTCCCATAATATGCGCGGGTGTGGTAGGCAAGGCGGACGCGGCCGCCATTTGAATTGGCTCGGAACGCCGCGTCGAGTTGCTCGCTTAACGCAGGGAATGCCGGATGATCCGGCAGCGGCATGTACGAGGATGACGCGACACGGGCCTTGAGGCGGGCTAGATCCAGTTCCTGATGATGGTCGAATCGCACTGAGCGGAACCCGCCGGGCCCGAAGAACGGGCCGAGGGTCTCATCGGCGGAATCGGTGATGGCGCGATGACGATCGACGTTGGATTGGTCGGCGGAGAAATGTCGAATCAGCTCGTCATAAGCCGCGTCAAATCCAATCCCGCCGGGGCATCGCTCGTTCCACACCAGTACCACCCATCCGCCGGGGGCAATGATTCGCCTGAACTCAACGCGCGCCTTGGCGGAATCAAACCAATGGAACGCCTGCCCCGCAACCGCGAAGTCCACGGATGCTTCGGCAAGGGTTGTCGCTTCCGCGGTCGCGGCCACGCTGCGGAATTGCGGGAAGGCGCGCAGCATCTCCTCCGCCTTCGCCCGCATCGGGGCGTTTGGCTCAATTCCCGTCACGACGTTGCCGTTGGCGAGGAACAATTCCGAAAGGATCCCGGTTCCACTTCCGATGTCTGCGACATGATGCCCCGGCGTGAGCCCGAGGTGGGCGCGGAAAAAATCGCGAAGGGCAAGCGGATAATCCGGCCGGGCCTGCGCGTAGAAATCGGCGCGGTTTGAAAACCGTTGCGTGGGTTGGATGTCACGTGGCTCGGGGTCCATACCCGCCGGCGTGAGGACTGGTCCATGCACCGAACGCTTCATGCCCCTTCGCGCGTGATGATCTTGTATCTTTCGCGCTCGCCGACGCCGCGGAGCGGATAGTCCTTCCGTAGCGGATAACTCCCAAACCCGTTCCACGTCAGAATCCGGCGGAGATCGGGGTGGCCGGTGAAGATGATCCCGAACATGTCATACACTTCGCGCTCCATCCACTCCGCGCCGGGCCAGACGCCCGTCACGCTGGCGACCTTCAGCCCCGGGTCGCCCTTTTCGATCACTTCTTCGTCGCGCAGGTCGTGGCCGGGGGCGGTGTCGCGGGTGGGGTCGAGGTAGACCTTGAGCCACAGGCGGTTGTTGTTTGGGATGGAGGTGAGGCCGTAGTTGACGGCAAAGCGGTGCGTAGCGCCGGGGTAGCCCAGGTAGTCTACGCCGTTCAGCTCGGCGAGCATGTCGTACCGCAAAGTCGAGTCGTCACGCAGGAACGTGGCGATCTCGCCCAGGTTCTCCCTCGGCACGGCCACGGTCACCGCCCCGCGGAATTCGGTCACCAGCAGCCGGGCGTCCGGGAAACGCTGTTTGAGCGGGTTCAGGGCAGGGTGTTCGATCGAACGATGCATGTCTTCCTTTCGAGCTTTCTCAATTGAATAAGACGATTGTTGAGGAGGAGCCCCACGCCGTCAAGAACCGCGCCTCCCGCAGCCGCCCGGCGGGCGCTGGGCCCCGGCGAAACGTCGGGCACAAGCATTGGATTCCGCTTGTGACATTGCCGCGTATGCGATAGTTTATGAAACGTTCATCTTGTCCAATTGGAGCTTCGGCCGAGGATCCACCAGGAGAAACCCCATGAGCACGCGGAGGATTTGGTTGGCGGCTGTTGTGGCGGGCTTGTGCATGCTGTCGCCGGCCCTGGGCAAGGAAGAGGAAATCGTCGCCAAGTTCGGCGGCATGTCCAAGGGCATGGCCGGCGGCCATCAGGCTTATACCGTTACCGCACTCGCCCTCAACGGCAAGCAGGTCGCGCTCGTCGTCCCCAACACAGACGACAAAAAACCCGTTCCCAAGGAGGAGATCTACGGCGTGGCCAAAGGCCTTAAGGCCGGCGATTGGATCAAGGTTTCGTTCGAGTCGATGCCCCCGGTTCTGATGATCAAGTCGCTGGAGATGTACACGCTTAAGCCCGGCGAAGACACGCCCAACGGGTACGTATTCCGCAACGCAACCGACAAGGAAGTCGGCAAAAATAAGAGCACGTTCGTGAACGTCACGAAATTCGGACAGGAGATCACTTTCCCTGTCGCAACGCGAAAGAGCGAAAAGGGCGCAACGGAGCCCGAGCCGGAACTACAGGCCGCGGCGAACGGCTTTAAAGAGGGCGATTCCGTTTGGGTTCAGCTTCAGGGAAAGACCCT
>JAQGHH010000244.1 GCA_028288945.1 Phycisphaerales bacterium | reverse complement strand
TGACGCTGCCGGTGGCTTTGTCGGCGGGATTGATTTACCGGATGGGCCGGCAGTTCGAGCTCCGCCGGCCGCTCCGCGCGGCGCTGGGATTGATCGTGGTGCTGGGGAGCGGGTTGATCAGTTATTCAACGGTGCTCAATGCGCACGCGCCCGCCGCGGCGCTGCTGCTGTCGGCCGCGGCGTGCCTGTTCCACGCGATCACGCACAAGAGCCCGAACCGCGCCGTCGGGTGGGTGGGGCTGGCGGGGCTGTGCGCGGCGCTGGCCGCGACGGTCGATCTGCCGGCGGGCGTGTTCCTGGTGCTGTTCACCGCGGTGATCGTCGCGGTCCGCTGGCCGGTGGGAAGCCGGGTCGCGGGCGTTGCGATGTATGCCGTCGGCGCGTCGATCCCGCTCTTTTTGCACGCGCTGCTGAACATGCCGGTGACGGGCGACATCCTCCCGGGCGTGCTGCACCCGGAGCTGGCGGTTTGGACCGACACGGGGAACGCGTGGCGGGACGGGGGGGGAGACGCGGGGACGAGGGGACACGCGGACGCGGGGAGGGATGGAGTGGAGGACGCGGGGACGCGGGGACGCGGGGACGCGGAGATAGCGCTACGAACAGTGCAAGAGCAGCAAACGGATTCAAATTCCACGTCATTATCAAACGCGCCTCAGAGCGCTCTAGTCCCCGCGTCCCCGCGTCCCGATGTCCCCGCGTCGTCCGCTTCCGGATCTCCGCGTCCCCGTGTCCCCGGATCGCGACACTTGCGCCTGCCGGCGTCGCCGCACCTGCGCGTTCCCGCGTCGTTCTCCTCGTACGACGACGATGACGACGAGAATCTGACGGGCTGGCAGTCGGCGACGCACGGCGCGATGCGCGTGCTGGGCGCGTTCTTTGGCGGACACGGGATCTTCAGCCATTTCCCGATCGTGATCTTCGGGATCGTGGGGGTTTCGATGATCATGCACCGGCACTGGCCGGCGGCGACGAAGACGCTCGCCGCGACGACACTGGGCGGGGCGCTGACCGTCATTGTCTGCTGCGCCGTCTACCGCCCGGACGCGGGGAGCGCGATGTTCGCGACGCGGTGGTTCGTGGTGTTCTTGCCGCTGACGCTGTTCTGGGCGGGCGCGTGGCTGCGGCGATCGCACCGGCAGTCGTCGTGGACGATCGCCGGGGTGATGCTGGCGTTCAGCGTGGTGGTGGCGCTGGTCGGGGCGACCGGCCCGCTGCCGCATGACGGGTTTGACCGGTACAGTTTTGCGGGGGCGTGGCACAACATGCTGCACCCGCCGCAGCCGCCGGCTTTGCCGCCGGTTATTGCGCAGGGGAATTAGCGGATTTCAAATTTGGGATCTGAGATCTCAGGCTTGAGGTTGAAGATCAGAGATTTGAAATTTCAGATTTGCGATCTGAGGTCTAGATCGCAATCGGTTCGCTCGTCGCGCGGGGGCCCGTAGCCCGGCGGGGTCGGCGGGCGGGGCCGTAATGGCCGGCGTACGGGGGGAGGGTTTCGGTGCCCGAGCGGGCGAAACGCCAGCCGGTCACGAACGCGGCAAAGATGGCGAGCGAGCCCATCGCCATCGGACGCATGTCCGACGCCGGCAGCACCTGCACCGAGTCGTCCCTGCGGTCGGGGTCCTGCGGGATCAGGCCCGCGGACATCGCGGCCTGGCGGTCGATGTCCAGCGACTTCGTTTTTAAATCCTTCTCCAGCTCATAGACGGCGCGGTTGTCGGCCAGCAGGGTATTGCTCGCGGCCTTCAACTTTTCCAGACCCGCCCGCGCATCCGCGAGTTGCTTCTTGGTTGCGACCCAATCGTTCAGTGCGGAAGCCGCGGCTTTCTCGGCGGTCTGCACCGCGGTGCGCTTGCTGGCCAGTTGGGCCGCGCGCGTGTCTTCCACGGGCGCCGGCACGCCCGGGGCGGCGTCGGTGGCGGACTGCTTCTCCCGCACGTCGAGCCGTGCCTGAAGCTCGGCGACCTGCACCTCAAGCTTGTCGATCGCCCCGGCGTCAGCCGCGGCGGGCGCCGCCGGGATCCCGGCGGCGAGCTGCTGGCGCGCGGCGCTCACCGCGGCCAGCTTCTGGCCCAGGCGATCGAGCACGGCACGCTGGTCGGCGGCCAGGGCGTCGGCCTTGGGGGCGGCGGCGGCAAGGGCCTTGAGCTGCTCCGACACCCGCTGGTCGGAGCGGCTTTGATCGCGGGCGAACTTGTCGGCTTCGTCAGAGATGATTTTCTGCACGCCCTTGACGTCCTCGGTCGCCGTGTCGGCGGCGGTGATCTGATCGCGCCGGGCGTTGATGGACTTGTTGATCGCGGCGACTTCCTCGCGCAGCTTGTCGGCCTCCGCCGACAACCCGCCGCCGGACGCGGCCCCGAGCCGATGCTGCTTTACCTGAAGGTCCTGCTCCAGTTTCACCAGGTCCTTGTCCGTGCCCCACGCCGTCTTGAGGTGCGCCTCGATTTTCTCGGCGAGGCTGCGGCGGAGGGTGGCGAGCGTCTGGCGGCTGGCGGTCTGCCGCTCGGCCAGTTCGGTGGCGGCCTGCTTCAGCGACTCTTCAGCCTGCTGCGCCTGCGTGAGATAAGCGGCGAGGGCCGTGCCTTCCTTCTGCGCCGCGCGGGCGTTGGTGATCTCCTGCCCGAGTTGGTCGATAGCGGCGTTGAGCGCTTCGGCGGCTTTGCCCGCGTCGCCCGCCTTCCCGCCCCGTGCGGCGGCGAGGGCTTCGGTGAGCTGCTGGAGTTTGCCCGCCATCTCGGTGGCCTTGGGGTCCGCATCCGGCGCGGCCTGCGCCGGCGCGGGCGGGGCGGCGGCCTGCAGCGCTTCGAGGTCGGCGCGAAGCTTGCGCGCGGTTTCGTTCGCGTCCCGCCAGATTTTTTCGAGGAACGCGCTGCGGTCGGTCAGATCCTTTTCCTCGTCGAGCGCCTGCGTGTATTTCGCCTGCGCCGCCTGCTCGATTTGGACCTGTTCCTTGAGCCGGGCGATCTCCTGCGCCTTTCCGGCGAGCTCCGAGCGCTTTTGTTCGAGCAGGCGTCTTTGCGTTGCGGCGGAGTCGCCGATCGGCTTGGTCTGTACGTAAATGGCGCGGAGCAAAGCCTTAAACCGCAGGCGGTCGCCTTCCCCGTCGGGCGTCATCTTCCGCTCGAACACCAGCTTGTCCCCTTCGGGGTAGGCCTTGCTCAGGATGGTCTGGTAGACCGCGTCGTCGCCGGTGGGGTAGAGGAACCCTTTGCCCTTGCGGCCGCGAAAGTCGGGGGCCTCGTAGATTTCGCGGGCCTGGTCGCGCGTGGTTTTGCGTAGCTGCTCGATGCGCAACCGAAAGAACTCGTGGCGTGCGGCTTCGCTGATTTTGTCGAGCCCCTCGAAGTGGATGGCAGCCGTCACGTTGGAATGGACCGGCAGGCCGTACCAGATTCCCACGGCGGCGGCGGCGGTCAGCGTCATCACGACGATCGTGAAGAAAAACGGAAACTTGCGCGGCTTCTTTCGGAGCGGCAGCACGGCGCGCGGGGCGGCGGGCGCTTCGTCGACCGGGAGCGCGTCCGCCGGGAGCTGGCCGAAGGGCGTCTCTTCGAATTGCTCGGGCTGCGACAATTTCTGCGGCGTGACCGCCGGCTCCTCGACACGCGTTTTGCGGCGGCGAGGCGCGGGCGACGACTGAGGCAAAAAGTCGCCGATCGGCGGGATCGGCGGCGCGACGAACCCGACGGGCATGTCCGAGAAGACGTCCACCTCAAATACCGGCGGCATGGCGATCACGCCCGGTTGCTCTACGGGAGACTTTGCGAGCGGCTCGGGCGCTACGGGCTCTCCCGGCTTCACTGACGACGCCCGCGGCAGCTTCGGCCGGGGCGGCGGAGTCATCGCCAGCGCGCGTCTGGTTTTTCCGGCCGGTACGAGCGATGTCCTGGTGTTAGACGCCGGAGCGGTTGTCGGCGCTGCCGGGGCCGGACTCGCGGGAGCTTCAAACATCGGCGCGGCCGGGGAGAGCGCGGAGGCTTCAACCGGCGCGGAGACGTCGGCGGACGGCGCGGGCTCCCCTACCGCCTGCGTCAGGTCGGTGATCTCTTCGAGCGAATCGGGAAGCGTGTCGAGCTTGTCGGGGGCGGAGTCGAACAGTTCAGGAGGTTCCTCGGCGAACGCATCGAGCTCCGGCTGTGGCTGGAATTCCGCTGAGGGCTCGGTCGTTTCAAGAGCGGTGTCCGATGCGCCAAAGTCCTCGGCCGCGATGTCATGAACGGACGGCGGCGCTTCGGCTGGCGCGGCGGTTTCAGCGGGGCCGGCGACATCATCCGTCTGAGGCGACGGTTCGATGGCCGGCTCGGCGCTGCGGGCGGCGGGCTGGAGCGCGGAGGCCTCGGCGACCGGGGACACAGGCACGTCCCCGAACATCGGCGCGGGCTTTCGCACCGGCGGAAGCGACAGCGGGAGGCCGCCCAGGAAGCTTCCGAAATCGCGCGTCATCCCGAACATCGGGTCGATCTTCGGCGGCGCGGCAACGGATGGCGTTTCTGGTTCCGGAACTTCCGCCAGTGTTTCGGACTGGGAATCCTCGCCAGTGGCGGGAGGAATCTCGTCGAGGGCGGCGGGTTCTGGCGAATCAGGTGTCGCGGACCGGTCCGGCGCATCGGCCGGCGCGGGCTGCTCGTCGATGACCGGCAGGGCTTCGTCCGCGGGTGCATGCTCGGGGGGTTCTGCGATCGCTTCGTTCGCGCCTGACGCGGCGTCATCGGTCATCGGAAACGCGAAACCGATTTCGTCATGAGCTTCCGAAATGGTCGCCGGTTCCGTGGACGCTCCGAAGTCGATCGGCAGCGGCTCTTCGGGCGCGGTGAAGGCGAAATCAAACTCACCAACCGTTTCCTCACCAACTGCGTGTTCGTCGGCGGGTGCCGGTTCGGAAGCGGTCGCCGGCGCGGGTTCGGAAGCAGGCGCGGCGTCGGCCGGTTCCATTGCGAACGGGGCGGAGTCCGTTGGGAGGGGTAGCGGCTGGGCACCCGTTGCGGGAAGGGGTTCGGCGGAAAATTCGGTCTGCTCGTGCGCGGCCGCGTCCGATTCAACCGGCGGCAAAATTTGATCGGCTTCGTTTTCAGGCTCGGCGGCCTGGTCCTCGTGCTCGAGGAAGGCGGCGGCGCTGTCCATGATCGGATCGCCGGTGGGCTCGGGCGGGCCGCCCAGATGGCTCCCGGCGCCGAACCGTTCATCGTCGAGAATTCCGCCGACGGCATCCTCGGCAGGCGTTTCCGGCAACACGCCGGGATTGAACGTCGCGGCGACGTCGGTCGCCGTCTGCTGTTCGGCGACTTCATCCTCGATCAATAGAGGTTGCGCGATTGTATCTTCGACCGACGCGCTGCTCGCTGCTTCCGCGGGTGCGACCTCATCGGCCGCGGACGGCTGTTCTGCCGCCTGTTCCACGAGCGCGCCGAGTGCCGATCCGCTGAAATCCTGCACGGCCTGGTCGAAGGAAGTGTCGCTTAGCGGGTCCGCCGGGGAAGCGGTTGCACCGTCGCCGACGACATCGAGCGTCGGCTCGGCGACGGGGTCGTTGATGTACCAATCCAGATCGAGTGCCGACTCGGGTGTCGGATCGGTCGGGGCGACGACCTCGGGCGAGGGTTTATCGGAAACGCCGCGGGCGATGGCGGCGGTGTCGTGCGGCCCGGGCGCGGGCGTGTCGGTGAACTGCACGTGCTCGTCCGCAAGGAGCGGCGCGATGTCCGCGAGGGCGGCATCGTGCGCCGTGAGCGTGGCCTCGAGTTCGGGGGCATCCGCTTCGGGCTCTGGAGCAGGCCCGTGGGCCTCGGGCGCTTCGTGGGTTTTTCGGAGTGGCGTCAGTTCGCCGGGGGCGAGTTCTTCAAGCCTGAAAGAATCGGGGTCGGCAGACGCGTCGACGGGCGCGGCCGATGCGAGATCCGCCTGCGCGGCAGGCGCGATTTCTTCCGCGGCTTCCAGTTCCCCTTTCTTGCGCCGGCCGAAGAAACGGGAGATCCCACCCTTCTTCGCCTTTGCCTTCGTCTTGCCTTTTCCGCGCGTGTCGGCGGACTTGGCCGGCGATGGAGTCGCCTCGGCGACAATGGCCGGAGGAGCCACCGGGATGGGAGGCGGCGCGACGGGCATCGGCGGGACGGTCGGCGGCGCTAATTCTTCGGCCGCAAACTCGTCGGCGAAGTCCACGCCGCTTTGGGCCTCTTCGAATGGGGCGGCTTGCTCCGTCGCCGGCCCGTCGTGGACCGGCACATCTGCCGCTTCCATCGCGATGGAAGCGGCCGGCTCTTCTACCGGCGCGGGCGATTCGGCGGTGGGTGATTCGGCGAATGCGGTCAGGAAATCAAAGTCGTCTGGTGATTCAGTGGCCGCCTGCAACAGAGGCGATGCCGGCGCGTCTTCAATCGGGGTTTGGTCGGCCGTTGTGACGGCGGCAGGATCCTGCTCGCCTGAGACATCGGGCGGCGCGGTGAAATGCAGTTCCGCCTCTGCGGGTTGTTCCGCGACATGCCCGGCGGAATCCGTGGGAGTTTCATCAGCGGCGACTTCGGGTTCGAGTGAGGCGTCCTCAATGATAGCCTCGGACGCGACAACGGATTCCAAGGGCTCGGCGATTTCGGGCAGGGCATCCTCAATGATTGATTCGGATGCGACGGCGGATTCCGAAGGCCCGGCGATTTCGGTGGGTTCCGCGGCAACGAGCGCTTCGTAGTCCGTCGGCGCGTGTTCGGTCGGCGCGGCCGATTCTTCGATCGCTTCTTCAGGCTCTGCCGGCAGCGATGCCGCGTGTGCGGTCATAGCCAACGGAGGCGGCTCGGTTGTGACCTGCGGCGTGGATTCATCCAGTTCGACGGGGAGCGGTTCGAGGCCCAGGTCATCGGAGGGCGCGTGCGCGGTCTCGACACGGATCGTCTCACCCGCGGGATCGGCGGGTAGGAATTGTTCGTCCAGGAAGTCGAGACCGAAATCCGGTTCGGGGGCGGCGGCCGCCGGGATGGCTTGGGGCGTCGGGGGCTCGTCGTCCAGCAGATCGTCCGGCGAGTCCACGACTCGCGATGACAGCACCGGCGTCCGTGCCGTGTCGTTGACGGGTTCGAGGGGGATGGCGGCGGTGTCGCCGCTGCCGGAAACGTCGGGATCGGAATCGAGATCAATTTCCGCCAGGTCAGGAACCGCCACGGCCGGCGCGGGGCCGGCAGATGCCGCGAGGGCGGCGCGGGCGACGGGCGTTTCTTCCGCGAGTGGGATCGCGTCGTCGTCGATGGCGAGCGGGATCGGCGCGTCTTCCGAATCTGACGCGGCGATGGGAATCGTGTCGGGGTCCGGCTCGACCGCCGCTGGAGTGGCGGCGGCGCGGGCGGCGTCGTCGCTGGCCAGCTCGGCGGTTTCCGTGCCCAGCGACGCGGTGCCGACCAGGTGCTCCAGCTCATCGAGGTTCCCCAGCACGTTGCCGGGGATGTAGCGGATCTCGGTGTCGCCGACACGGATGTAGTCGTTGATCTCCAGCGGCTGATGGTGGATCGGCTCGCCGTTAACGAGCGTGCCGGTGCGCGAGCCCAGGTCACGGATGTAATGGCGGCCGTCGAGCTCGAAGATCGCCGCGTGAATCGTGCTGACGGAAGGCTCTTCAAGGACGACGTCGCACCCGGGCCGGCGGCCGATGACGATCACGCGCCCGTCGAACATTAAGGGCATGCTCGATCCGGACATTTCCAACGCGGCTTCGGGCGGGCGGCGCACCGGCGCGCTGCGGCCCTTGCCGACTCCATCGACGAACCGGAACGTGAATGATCCGAATCGGACAAGGTCGCCGTCTTTCAGATCCGCTTCGCGGACCGGCTTGCCGTTAATGATGACGTGCTCACGGCTGGCCAGGTCCCGGACGTAGAGCGTGCCGCCATTGTTGACGATGATGGCGTGGCACTTGCTGATCGATTGGCTGAGCAGGTGGAGGTGGGCGCGTTGCCGCGAGCCGACAAGAGTGAACGGCCGGCCCATCGGCATTGACGGCTTGCCCGCGTGCGACCCGTGTGGAACCAGGGCCGGCGTGGCGGACGCGGTGGGGGCGACCGGGGGTGTGCGTACAGCCATCTAAAACCTATTGCGGCAATTGACTATCTTGCTCGTCCGACAGCCTTGGTGGGCGAGGCCGGCAGTCCATCCGTCGCGCGGAGACACCATTACAAACGTGCCATACTGATCAGGTGTTCGGAAATTCCTCCCGGCGACCTTGAGTCTACCAAAGCATCGGCCCGTCCAGAAGCCTAAAGCGAGTAATTCGAGCAGGTGAATAAGATCACCGTTTTAAGTTGGTGCTATGCCCGGGAAAAATATTGGCGGTGGGATCGAGATAGTGCTTGGCATAGTTCACCGCGATGGCGGCTTCGCCAAAGCCCGTCGCGATGAGTTTGAGCTTGCCGGGATAGGTGGCCACGTCGCCGGCGGCAAAAATGCCGGGCCGGCTGGTCTGCATCATGCCGTCCACCTTGATGGCCGCGGCCTCGAGATCCAGGCCCCAATCCTTTATTGGACCTAACGTGTTGAAGAACCCAATGTTTACCAGGACCGCATCCACCGCGAGGGTCTCTTCGGCTTTGGTGCGGTTGTCATAAATGGTGGCGTGCTCAATGTGTCCGCGCCCCCCGATCGCCTTAAGTTCGTGGAACACCTTGACCGCCACCGGCGAGCGGTGCATCTGGGCGACCGCCTCCTCGTGGGCGCGAAACTGGTCCCGCCGGTGGATCAAAGTCAGTTGCCCGGCAACGCCCGACAGCGCATTGGCCCAATCCACGGCGCTATCCCCCCCGCCGACAATCAACACGCGCTTGTCGCGGAACGTTTCGACGCGGCTCACAAAGTAATACAGCCCATGTCCCTCGTACTGCCCGGCATTCGCCAAGGGCAATGTCCGGGCGCTAAACGCCCCGACCCCCGCCGCGATGAGGATGGACCGTGTCAGGTGCGCCTGCCTCGAAGTGCGAACGTTGAACAGGCGGGTGGATGGGTCGTAATCGAGTGTCTTGACCTGTTCGCCCAGACAAACCGTCGGCCTATATTGCAACCCCTGCTCGACCAGGCTGGCCGCGAGATCCTTGGCCAGCACGCGCGGAAACCCGGGGGCATCGTAGATGTATTTTTCCGGGTAGAGGGTGGCGAGCTGCCCGCCCGGCATGTCGAGGGAATCGATCAGCGTGACCGACATCTGTCGGAGGCCGGCGTAGAAGGCGGCGAAGAGGCCCGTCGGGCCCGCGCCGATGATGGCGACATCCACAGGAACTGTTGCAGAGCCCGGTTCAGCCATTGCACCTTATTATATGGTGTTGGCGGCGGGGGTGTCGCTCGTTGAAAGCTTTGAAAGCACATTGCTCCCCTACCGCCCGACATGTCGGGCATGTCGGGCAGGGCAAAAAACGAGGATTTGGAAGCAGGCACTGGTTGATGCTTGGAGGGCGGATGGTTTTCTCACGCGCACCCGCGTGCTCCGCCTGCGGCTACGACTTTCGCGCCACGCCTGACCGCTGCCCGGTGTGCGGTACGGCACCCGCTCGAATGGGGTCCCCTAGTCCGCGCGACCCAAGATTTGAACCTGCGCTACTTCCCTTTATCGCCAAGCACTCGCCCGACAAGTAGTGGCAATGACCGCCAACGTCCGATATTGTATAGACAGCCGCCGGGCAATTGCCCGACTTGGAGGCGGCGAATCGATCAAGGAGGATCGTCATGTCCGAACGTTGGGTCACGGTGGCCGAGGCGGCCGCCGCTCTGAAGGTTCATCCCCGCACCATTGAACGGCGGATCAAATCTGCCTCCCTCCAAAGCCGCCGGGCGGATGCCGGGCAGGTCGAGGTGTTCATTGACGCGCCAGACCCGGATGCGAACCCCATGTCCGACCCCTTGTCGGTCGTTGCCGGGCAGGCGGATCAGCAGGTCCAACTTGCCCTCGGCGCGACTTCCGCCCTGGTGAAGGGCGCGCAGGAAGATGCCCGACTTGCCCGACACGATTCGGAGCGGGCTTGGGAGGAGACACACCTTGCCCGACGCGAAACCCAAAACGCCCGGCACGGCGCCCGCCTGGCTTGGGGGCTGGTCGCGCTGATGGGAGTGGGCGCGGGCATCGCGGTCGCATGGACGGCGGCGACTGTCACCCGTGCCCGGGCTGATCTGGAGCACACCCACAGCGAGTTACGGCAGATGTCCGACATTGCCGGACAGAGCGCCGCTGAGCGGGATCGGCTTCGGGGCGACTTGGAAGAGGCTGAAATCGACCGCGCCAAGGCTCAAGGCGAGCTGACGGCCATGAAGTCCGCCGTCGCCCAAAATGCCCGCCAGCAGGCCAAAAACAGCGATTCCAAGGTGCCCGACAAGTCGCCCGACACCATTTCCGCGATGCTTGCACCGCCGGGTAGCCGTGATTGAGGCGTCTGGCGGCATAAGGCAGCCCGATACGGGGCACTACGCGCCGCCGGCATTTGCCCGTCATTCGCCCGACGTAGTTTCCGATTTGTCCAAATGGGTTTTCCGCTTTAATAGAATGCCGGGCAGTGCCCGGCAGGCACGATTGCGCCTTGCACCCGTCGTTGGATGACCACTTGTTAGTAGGTATTAAACGAATTTAATCAAATGGACTGGTAGGCTACGCGCACTGAGGTGTTTGATTCATCTGCCGCGATTGCCAGTCGCGCTTCGCGAAAAGCCAAAGCGAAACGCAGAGCAAGCAAGGTGGCAACAGGGGATCTCGATTTAAGGTATCCATCCGATCAGGCATCCCCAGCCCCGGAGGGGCGTAAGACCTTAGCCCACGTAGCCCACGGCGCGAGCCGTGGGGTGTGCGTCCAGTAGTAAAGACAATCAGCCCCGGAGGGGCGTAAGTAGCGTCGGGTACCGAAGTGGCTTGGGGCTACCAGCAGGCGTGCCGGGGCAGACATATTCGGACCGGCCCGGTCGGACCAGAAGTCCGATCTTCAGGCATTACACGTGTTTTGTGCGGCCACCACACCCGCCGATACCGCACTTCTTGCGCCCCTCCGGGGCTGCGGACTTCCTTCATGGATTTCCCACGGCTCGCGCGTGGGCTAAGTTCTTTCGCCCCTCGGGGGCTGAGGACTCGTAATCCTACAGGTATACTGAGTCGTGAAGTGCCAACACATTGGGGCTTCCAGAATTGTTCAATCGGAGAGCGATGGGGCGGGTACAGTCAATAGCAGTTTGTTTGAACGCACACGCATTTGGAAATTGTGTGTTTCAATCGTTACGGCGGTGGGTGGGTATAATAACGCTGTTACGTGGGTGTTCCACGTGGAACACTGCAAGTATCGATTGTTTACGGCCCCCGCCGAAACTCATTCCGCCTTTACCCCCAACCGGCTGAGCACATCATCAAATTGATCAAGCGTCGCGTAATGGACGATGAGCTTTCCCTGCCCCTTTTTGGCTCCTGAACGCACCTGAACCCTCATTCCTAACTGCTGCGCCAGCGATTTCTCCAAATCCGCGATGTGCGGCGAAAGGGGGGTCGGCGTACGTGCGGAGGTGGATGGAATGTCCTGGAGCTGGCGTTCCAAGTTCCTTACCGACAGGCTTTGATTGACTACGAGGTTTGCCAGCCGCTCTTGGTCGGACTTGTCCGACACCCCTGCCAGGATCTTCGCATGGCCCATGGAAAGGCGACCATCGATCACCATGGTCTGCACCGGCTCGGCCAGTTCCAGTAGCCGCAGATAATTGGCAATGCTGCTTCGATCTTCCCCCATCCGCCCGGCTAATTCCGCCTGGGTCAAACCCAGTTGCGCCATGAGCGTGCGGTAGGCCAAGGCACGGTCGATCGGGTTCAGATTCTCGCGCTGAATGTTCTCGACGAGGGCCATCTGGGCCTGCTCGAACGCGGAGGTATTTCTGACGATCGCGGGGATAGAAGCGAGCCCGGCCAGCCGGGCCGCCCTCCAACGTCGCTCGCCGGCAATGAGCTGATATTGCCCATCCTGCAATCGAACAATGATCGGCTGGATCACGCCCGTCGATTTCAGACTCGCGGCGAGTTCCGCAATCGACGCCTCGTTCATCTGTCGGCGGGGCTGGTGCGGATTGGGAACGATCCGGTCGATCGGCACATCGAGCAGTGATCCGGAAGATGCGCTCGACGAATCGCTTGGCGTTTGGCGGGAAGGCAAGGTAACCGGGCTCGCCGCAGCGGGCGCTGGTGCGGGAGTAGGCGCACCAGGGAGAGGCACGAGACTGGCTGATGATGTAGGCGGGACTGCGCTCTCGACTTGCGAAGGTGTGGTCGTTGCAGATTGATCTTCGGGCAGTTCGGAAACGGAGATCAGACTGCTCAGTCCCCGTCCCAATCGCGGCCTGGCTTTCATTGTCATCGGGCGTCCTTTCCCAAAGCAAGAATGAGTAAATCTAAGTTCCACGTGGAACAGTGGCCGTCACCGTATCGTTCAAGTCGCCGAAATGCAAACGGGCACATCTGGAATGACACGACATCAATTTTGACGTGGAAATCGAATTGCTTGTTTAATTTTCACAAATATTCCGGATGAGGCGAGCGTGTATTGGCCCAACGTCGTCACAGACTCGTTATTCGATACATTGTGAACTCTGGAACAAAGTCGTCGCCCCGCTATAATCCCTATTCCCCGCGGCTGACCGCGAGCGCATGTGCCGTGTCCCCGATGCGCTCGTTCCGTTGACGTGCCGTGGGCGAGGTGATCCTTATGCCTTATACGTTGTCTCCCGCGAGTGACGAAATGATGCCTCCCGAAGTCTACGGACCGGACGGCGACAACCGTTGGACCCTGAACTTCGGCCCCCAGCACCCGGCCACGCACACCACGCTCCGCCTGGTGCTCGAGCTCGACGGCGAGCGCATCCTGAAGGCGACGCCGCACATCGGCTATCTGCACAGCGGCTTCGAGAAGCTCGGCGAGCACCTCAACTACAACCAGTACGTCACGATCGTCGACCGCATGGACTACTCGGCGCCGATCTACAACGAACTGGCCTGGCATCTCGCGACCGAAAAGTTGATGGGCATCGACCTCACGCCGCGTTGCAAGGTCTTGCGGACGATCGCCAACGAGCTGGGCCGCATCCAGTCGCACCTGCTGTGCGTCGGCGCAGCCGGGCTGGAC
>JAQGHH010000636.1 GCA_028288945.1 Phycisphaerales bacterium | reverse complement strand
CCGAGGCGCTCGTTCATGTGTTGAATGACTTCAACACGGCGGACGATCTTCTCGTGGTCGCGAGCATCCCTGCGATGAGCCCGCCCGCGCCCGGTGATCTGGACCGGCTGCTGGCTTTCGGCAGCCGGCTTGAAGAACAGGCTCCCCGCGCAGCGGAAACCAGGGATCTTGTCGAAGGCGTTTTCTTCCGGCCTGACGCGCAGAGCAGGGCTTTCTTTGAGAAGGTGCTCGTTCCCGCGGCGCTGTATTACCTCGATGACGTGGACTTCGCCGCGGCGAACGCCCGGCTCGCCAGGCCGCGGATGCAGGAGCAGATTGCTCAGGACGAAGCGATGATGGCCACGCCCGGGGCGGCGGGCGCGATGGCCAAGGAGTTCATGAAAGATCCGTTGCGCCTGCGCGAATTCGTCGGGGGATTGGTCGGAAAGCTCGAAAGCCTGCGGCCGTTCAAAGGGCGCGAGGGGACGGACGCATTCGTCTCGCCCGACGGCCGCAACCTGCTCATCCGCGTCCGCGGCAAAAAGCCGCCGGGCGATCTGGAGTTCTGCGCCGCGCTGACCCGGGGCATTTCTCAAGTGGCGCAGCGCGCCAACACGGACGGGCTGGAGCTGCGCTACGCCGGGTCGTATGCGATCGCCGCCGAGAGCGCCCGCGCGATCCGCTCGGACATGATCGGCAGCGTGATCGGCTCGGTGATCAGCCTTCAGGTGCTTTTTCTGCTGGCCTATCGGAGCCCATTTAAATTGTTCGCGCTGGCGTTCGGGCCGATCGCGCTGGGGGTGTTGTTGGGGTTCGGCGGGTATTCGATCTGGACGACGGGCCTGACGCCGATCTCCGCGGTGCTTGGCGGGATTCTCGCGGGGATGGCGATTGACTATTCGATCCAGTACCTCTCGTTTTACGAGAGCCGGCGCGGCGCGGGGGCGACGCCGGGGGAAGCGGCCGAGGCGTGCGCGCGGGGCATCACCCCCGCCGCGTTCGCGGCGTGGGCGACTTCGATCCTGGGATTCCTCGCGGTCGGCGCGTCGAGCGTAAAGGCCCTGCGTGATTTTTCGGTGCTTGGGAGTCTTGGACTGGCCGGCGCATTTTTGGCGGTGGTGATGCTGCTGCCGGTGCTGCTGCGGTGGACCGATCGCCGGGCCGGGATGAGCGTTCACTCGCGGTTTCGATTCGGGATGGAGCCGTTGCTCGAGCGGATCGGGCGTCATCGGCGCTTGTCGTTGTTGCTTTCGATAGGATTGCTCGCGGCGGGGGTTGGCGTGCTGGTATTCGCACCGGGGGAAATCCTGCCGCTGGAATCCGACCTCACCGTCATGCACCCGCGGCCCAACCCCGCGATCGAGGCGCAGAACTTCATCGCCCAGCGCTTCGGCATGCGCGATTGGCTCATTATTCACCTTCGTGCCGATTTCCCCGAAAAGATGGTCGCGCTGGCGCACCGGATTGACCATCGGCTGAGAAGCGACGCCGGGCGGTCGGCGGGTGTTGCCGGGACGTTCGGGCTGGCGGGCCTTCTCCCGGACCCGCGTGTCGCGGCCGCGCGCGCCGGAGAAGTGGGGACGGCGCGGGCCGAGCGTGTGGTTGCGGATTTTCAATCAGTCATTGCGCAGAGTGCGTTCAATCCGGACGCCCCGGAATTTCAGAGCTACTCGAAGTTCCTTCGCGTATTGCTGACGCAGCCGCCGCCGACTCTGGAGGGCCTGCTCCCCTACCGCCGGCTTTCGGAGACACTGCTCCCACGGTCGGCGTTCGAGGGCGCTCCCGTCACGCAGGCCATTACCCTCGTCTTTCTTAACGAATCGAGCAACGAGCGCGGCCCGCGCGACCGGGCGGTGGAAGGCGTGCGCGCCCTGGTCGCGGATGAGCCGGGCGCGACGGTGACGGGCCTGAGCGTGATCAGCCACGACACGGAGCGGACCGTCCGCCACGATCTGCCGCGGCTGATGCTCTGGGCCGTGCTGGCGACGGCGGCGTTTTTGGTTTTGCATTTCCGCAACGCCGCCGACGCCCTGCTCGCGCTCGTGCCCACGGCGTTCAGCCTGATCATCCTCCTGGCGGCCATGCGACTGGCGGGGCAGAAGTTGAACATGGTGAATCTGGTGGCCGCGCCCCTGCTGATCGGCATCGACGTGGACTACGGGATTTTTCTCGTGAGCCTCGCACGGGAGAAGCGGGTGCGGAGCGAAACGGCGCGCGAGCTGCTGGCGCGGATCGGGCCGATCTGCCATGCGGTCGTCATGTGCGCGGTGGCCACGATTGCTGGGTTCGGGTCGCTGATGTGGACGAGCGTGCCGGCGGTGCGGTCGCTGGGGTTCGCCGTGGCGGTTGGGATCGGGGCGTGTTTGTTCGCGGTGCTCTTTCTTCTGGTGCCGGCTTTTCTTAGTCTGACGGTAGCCCCGGAAGGGCGAAAGAACCTAGCCCATGGCGCGAGCCGTGGTGAGCGAACTTAGTAAATACAATCAGCCCCGGAGGGGCGTAAGAGGCGAATGTTGGACAACAGGCACTTGAAGTTACGAGACCTTCTTACGCCCCTCCGGGGCTGGATGCTCGTCGTCGCGGTTTCCCACGGCTTGCGCCGTGGGCTAAGGTCTTTCGCCCCTCCGGGGCTGGGTTGCCGCCTGGTTGTGGCTCTCTTGCTCGGGTTGATCATCCTTGGGTTGATCGGCGGCTGCTCGGCGCCGTCGGGGCGGATCGATTTC
>JAQGHH010000635.1 GCA_028288945.1 Phycisphaerales bacterium | reverse complement strand
GCCCGCTGCGGGGGCGACTCGTTGCGGTCCTGGGCGACGCGGTCGATCAGGCCCGAGGCCTGGTCGTCAGAATCGCCCCGTCGGCCGTTGGACGGGCCATGGTCCAGCGAAAACGTCCGCTGCCGCTGCACCTTCCGCAACTGGCTGATCGCCAGATTGACGGCGATGCGGAAGAGCCAGGTGTACGGCGAGGCGTCTCCCCGGAAGCTCTTGAGGTTCATCAGCCCGCGGGTGAAAGCCTCCTGCGTCAGTTCCAGGGCTTCGTCCCTGTCGCCGACCAGTCGCAGCACCGCGTTGTACAGGCGGTCCTGGTAGAGGACCACGATCTGGCCGTACGCGCCACGGTCGCCGCGTTGCGCGCGTTGGAGCAGGGCCACGTCCGGGCGCGGCCCGCGCCCGACAGCGTCGGGCCGGAACTCGGCCTCGTCTTGTGTTCCGCTCACGGTCGACATCGGTTTGGACGTAGAGAGGATGGAGAAGTTCCCAGTGTTTTCGCGCGTGGGGGAATTTTTTTCCCGCGCGCCGTCCGGCAGGGTTCCGCCGGCCGTCCGTGGCCGGGCGATTCATGACTCACTATGCCACCGGCCTGCGGGAACGTCAATGTTATCGGACGGGCGAAATGGCGGATCGCCTTGTCTTCAATGCGCCCCGTACGAAGAAGTCGCAGGCGGCGAATTGAAGAGCCCGCTCGGCCGCGGCGTTACACGATTTTCCGTTAAACCTGAGCGCGCGCTACGGGGCGCGCCATTCCTCGGCTCGCCTCCTGTTTTTTGCGGCGGATAAAGAGGGGTTTGTAATCAGGAATTCCCCCGTTCAGAGCGGCGCACCAATCCCTTATTATGCGAAGTATCACTTACGGCGCTGGGCACGGCCCGAGGAATAGATGAGACCGTCGATGAACTTGAAGGAACTCAGCCAACTGCTCGTCCAGCAAGTGAGCGACTATGCGATCTTCATCCTGGATCTCGACGGCCACATCGTTTCTTGGAATGACGGCGCTGAATTGATCAAAGGCTACGCCCCGGATGAAATCATCGGGCGTCATTTCTCGATTCTCTACACCCCCGAAGACCAGGCCGCGGGAAAGCCCGAGCATGAAATGCGCATGGCCAGGGAACGGGGCCACAACATCGACGAAAGCTGGCGCGTGCGCAAGGACGGGTCGCGGTTCTGGGCAAACGAGGCATTGGGCGCACTGCGCGATCTCGCCGGTAATCTCATTGGATTTACAAAGGTCACCCGCGACCTCACCGACCGCAAGCGCATGGAGGACAACCTTCGGCAAAGCGAGGAGCGGTACCGGACGGTCGTCGAGGGCGTCGAGGATTACGCCATCTTCTCAATGGACGTCCATCACAAGATCACCAACTGGAACAAGGCCGCCGCTGCCGTCATCGGGTACAGCCAGGAGGAGGTCATCGGCCGCAGCGCCGACATCATTTTCACCCCCGAAGACCGGGAGCAGGGGATGCCCGAGAAGGAGCGGCAAAAGGCCGACGTGGTCGGCCGGTCGGAGGACGAGCGCTGGCACCTCCGCAAGGACGGCTCCCTCTTTTGGGCCAGCGGGGTGCTGACGGCGGTGCGGGACGAGGCGGGCCAGGTGAACGGATACTTCAAGGTGCTGCGCGACCATACGGAGCGCAAGCGGCTGGAAGATGAGAAGTCCTCACTGCTGGCCCGCGAGCAGGCCGCCCGCGAGACCGCCGAGGGGGCCATGCGGCTGAGGGACGAATTCCTGGCCGTGGTCTCCCATGAACTGCGCACGCCCCTGTCGGCAATTCTGTTGTGGGCGCACATCCTGCAGAGCGCGGGGCTTCCCGAGAACGAACGGGTGGAGGCCGCGGAGGTTATCGAGCGATCGGCCAAGGCCCAGCAGACGTTGATCGAGGACCTCCTGGATGTATCCCGCATCCTGTCGGGCAAACTGCGGCTGGCGCTGCAGCCGATGGATTTAAAGGTGGCCGTGCGGACTGCGATCGACCTGGTGCGGCCGGCCGCAGAGGCCAAATCCATTCGCATCGAAGCGTCTCTCGACCCGGACGCGGGGATGGCGCGGATCGATCCGGTGCGAATCCAGCAGGTGGTGGGAAACCTGCTGGCCAACGCCGTGAAATTCACCGACGAGGGGGGCCGCGTGGAAGTTTTCCTCGAACGCGCTGCGCCGACAGTTGAGGGAAACAAGAACGAAGTCGAGGTGCGGGTCACCGACACGGGCAGAGGCATCAGCCCCGAATTCCTTCCCTACGTGTTCGACCGCTTCCGCCAGGCGGACGCCTCGACCACGCGGCGCGAGGGCGGCTTGGGACTTGGGCTGTCCATCGTCAAGCAGCTGGTGGAAATGCACGGCGGAACGATCCAGGCCCAGAGCCCCGGCTTGGGAAAGGGGGCCACGTTCATCATGCGCCTTCCCGTGCTCGTCGCCACCCCCGAGCAGTCTTCCGCATTTCAGTCCCGTGCCACGAACGAGCGTCTGGCGCCTTCGATGCAGGGCGTCCGCGTGCTGCTGGTGGAGGACGAGCCGAACACCCGCCGGGCGGCGTCATGGGTGTTGGAACAGGCGGGCGCCGAGGTCACGGCGGTGGGTTCCGCGGAGGAGGCCCTGCGGGCCTTCGCGGCAGCCACCAACGGCCGGCGACACAACGTCCTGGTCAGTGACATTGGAATGCCGGGCGAGGACGGCTACGCGCTGATCCGCCGCGTGCGCACGATGGAGGCGTTGCTCGGCCGCGAGCGCATTCCCGCCGCGGCCCTCACGGCATATGCCGCCGAAGAAGACCGCGCCAAGGCGATAACCGCCGGCTTCCAAATGCACCTCCGCAAGCCGGTCGATTTCGACGAATTGGTCCGCGCCGTCGCACAGCTCGCGGGCCGGTCCTGACCACGGTGCCCGGCCGTTTCCATCCTTATTGGAAGTCGCGCTGGATCGACAGTGGTTTGTCTTGCCCCGCCCCGCCACTTACCATCCGCAGCTTGATGGCTACAGACACTTTTTCGGATTTCCTCGACGAGTTGGACAAGGAAGGCGAACTCACCCGCGTGAAGGCGCGCGTTTCTCCCGTGCTGGAGATCGCGGGAATCGCCGACCGGATGAGCAAATCCCCCGCGCCCCACGGCCACAACGAGCTCGACCGCAACCCCGCCGGCAAACTGGGCGGCAAGGCGCTGCTCTTTGAAAACGTCGAAGGCTCCGACATCCCCGTCGCCATCAACACCTTCGGCAGCTACTGGCGCGTCAACAGAGCCCTCGGCACCGACAACCTCGAAGCGCTCGCCGCCCGCGTCGGCCAACTCGTCAAGCCGGAGATCCCCACCACGCTCCTGGAGAAAATGAAGAAGCTGCCGGACCTCATCAAGATGGGCAGCTATCCGCCCAAGACCGTCCGTAGCGGCATCTGCCAGCAGGTGGTTCTGGAGGGAGATCAGGCCGATCTCACCCGCCTGCCGATCATCCAATGCTGGCCCCTCGATGGAGATCTTTCCAGTGGGCAGGTTTTTGA
>JAQGHH010000609.1 GCA_028288945.1 Phycisphaerales bacterium | reverse complement strand
GCTGCTCGCTGTTGGCCCAGAACCCGATCATGAGATATCGGCGGGCGCGGTAGTGGACGATCGAGCGGAGCTCGGGGTCGAAGTAGGCGGTGTCGCCCACCTTGTTGCCGAGCATGTTGAAGTCCTGATGGTGGAACACGCGCACCAGGCGGTCGTGATCCGCGAGGTTCTTGACCTTGATTTTGCGGACGAGGATGTCGCGGTGGAAGTCGACCGTGTCATTGCAGTAGAGGACCAGTTGCAGGTCGAAATGCTCGAGGCTGACGCTGGTGGTGAGGGTGTCGCGGAGGTAGCGCTGACGGATGTGCCAGCCGGGGTCGTTGGTCCAGGCGAGCTTGCCGTGGGAGGTTCCGGGGACGTCGCAGTAGACGCCGAAGCGGCAGGGGCCTGCGCCGGCGTGGTTCTCCTGCCCGACGTGCGGGAAGTAGATGTCGCGGATCTGATAGCGGTCGTCGAAGGTGACGAGCAGCCGCCCGTTACCCACCGGGATGTCACGTGGCATCAGGCAGCTCTTTCCGCCGGCTCTGGCAGGCGTCGCAAACCCTCGTATGAAGCGGACGTTAAACCAATAGGAGTCCCCTGTAATGTCGGTCATGCAGGGAGGGGGGCTTCAATGAGGGTGAAGAGAAAGGGTGAAGAGAAAGGGTGAAGAGTGAAGAGTAAAGAGTAAAGAGTAAAAGACCGCGGCGCAGCTTTTACTCTTTACTCTTCACCCTTTTTGCGTTTTGGATTGACCGGCCGGCAAAAAGAAAGGCCGCCTCAAAGAGGCGGCCTTGAAGGGCTGATAAAAATCCGTGAATCACTTGCGGGAGCGACGGCGGGCGAGGAGTCCGATCGAACCCAAGCCGATCAGGCTTAGGGAAGTCGGCTCGGGGACGCCGATGCCGTTGCGGTTGTTGTCGGTGAAGACGGCGTTGTCGGAGAAGAGCTGCCACACGTTGTTCTTGAGTTGGAATTCAAGAAGGTAGTGCGAACCGGCCTTGACCTGGTAGTCCTGATCCAACTTGGAGGTGCTGGGCTTCAGATCAACTGCGAAGCCGCCGATTTTATCGACCAGATCAACACTCTGGGTGTTCCCGGCCATGTTGCTCAGGAGGACCGCCAACTTGCGGCTTCCGTTATTTTCGGCGCTCGTGTCATAGACGCCCGAGTAAACAAGCCCACTGGCTTCCGACCAGGCGTACTGCGTGACGCCTTTCTTTTGACCGACCGGGACGCGGTTGATCATGTTGACGAAATTGTACTTTGGCGCGGTTTCAGTCCCGTTGCCGAAGATGCCGGAGAGCGTGGAATTAAGATTGGCGTTCCAACCCTTAAATGCGTCCGCGCGCTCCGCGGTCGGCGTGTACCCGACGACGCTTGAATAAGACGACTGGTTCGCGGGGGCGTTGGGGTTGTAGTAGTTGAACAAGTTGTACGAATATGCACCGCGAAGGCGGTACGTCAGAACTTGCGCGGAGAAGTCGCCGCGGGAAAGCAACTGGCCGTTGGCCGGGTTACTGGCAGTCTGGACAAACTGATACCCGTTCTTCGAATTGTGGTCGGTGTCGAGGAGGCTGTTGCCCCAGTTGTTGAAGCGGGCGACCCACGGGATGTTGACGCCTCCCGCGATGGACGGCGGGGCGGTCTTGCCGCCGCTGGTGGGCGAGAGGGCGAGCGTGGTGAAAGTCACGCGGTCGATCGGCAGAACGAAAAGCGCCGAACGAATATTGGGTGCGTACGACTGCGAGGGAACCGTCTTGTAGTCCGGAGCGCCAGGATACGCCGCGGGATTGGCCATCGCGGTTGGGCCGAATGGAAGCTTATTGACCAGAATGTTCTGGTAGCTTTGGGCCCCGTTGGACGGCGTGCCACTCGGGCTTGTCGGATCGGGCAGGTGAGAGCCGGCGATGTTGCTGACGTTGTAGGTGTTGAAGTTGCCGACGAACGCCTTGTTCGACGACGATGAATTCTTAACCACGGCTGCCAACGCGGCGGTCTTGCTGACGGCGTTGACGTCTTCGAAATCGGCGAACACGAATTTGATCGGATACGCGTCAAAAATCGCCTTGGCGCCGGGCGATGTGAGGGGCGAAATCACTTTCACGGCCAGCGGCGAATTGGGGTTCGCGGTGTGGTACGTCGAAAGGAATGTAGCCACCTGCGAGTAGTTCGTGTCAGAGAGGAATGGCGAAGGCGTGTAGTTCGAATCGGAATTGGTCGGAACGCTCCAGTCAAAGTGCGGCGTCTCCGCGTGCGAAGTCGCCGCGAAGCCGGTAATCGCCAGCGCGGCCGCGGCAACGGCAGTAGTCAGGCGATTCTTCATCCACCCTTTTGACTTACTATCGCGCGTGGCGCTTTCGGAGGTGTGGTTCCCAAACTGCATATTCTCACCTTTCCTCTCGCTCAACAACTCGATCTTTGCACCACTCGAACGGACGGGCACAATGACCGCATTTACTCTCCCGAGTCCGAAGGCAAAGGTACTTCGATTTGCCTTAGCTGTCAAGAAAAATAACCGAACGCTGCAAAAAGTCCGAACGCGATAACTACCAGTAAATAATGCAATAATCTTGAATCCCTAACAACCCTTGGAGTCTCGCCCATTTTTGTTAAGGGTGCCTTTAGATGTCGACTATTTAGTGCAAAATATGGGGTATCCAAAGTGCTTGCGAGGGAAATATCAGGACGTGCAAGGGCGGCGGCCGGGTGGCGGTGCGCTATATCCCTCTCAAAGGCCGCAAATTATCACATCCGATGTTTTCGGGACGCTCGCGTGAGCGTCTGTTCGTAGCTGGACCCGGACAGTCAGACCTTCAATGTGACGGCTTGGCCGATGGCATGCGCGTACCGCTTTCGGATCGGCTCAACCACCGAAGCGACGAATTCCTCGACCTGTTGCGGTGCCCTGCCGACAAAGCGGCTCGGCTCAAGCACCTGGTCGAATCGGACATGGGCGAACGCCGGGTCTTGCTGGAGGCGGGAGATAAGGTCGTTGGGTTGTCCCAGTTCCTTCACCTGTCGGGCGGCCTCGCGCGAGTGCTGGCGGATGTGTTCGTGCTGTTCCTGGCGGTCTCCCCCGGCGAGCAATATCTCTTCGGTTGCCATGAATGGGAGTTCCGCTTTCACCGCCGCCTCAATCGTCCTCGGGTAGACGACCAACCCTCGGGCCACATCAATTACAATGAGCAGACACCCATCCACCGCTAGGAAAGGCTCGGGCACCGCCAGACGCTTATTGCTGGAATCATCAAGAGTTCGCTCAAACCACTGCTCGGCTGCCGTGAGCAGGGGCGAGCTTGAAACACTGATGGCAAACCGCGCCAGCCCCGTCGCCCGCTCGCAGCGCATGGGGTTGCGCTTGTAGGCCATCGCACTGGACCCGACCTGGTCTTTTTCGATCGGCTCCTCTATTTGTTTCAGGCCCGCCAGCAGGCGAATGTCATTACAGAACTTATGAACGCTGGCGGCTACTCCCGCCACCGCACCGATGACCTGGGCATCCACCTTCCGGGGATAAGTCTGGCCTGTCACCGCAAACGACTCGGCAAACCCAAACCGCTGGGTCACCATGCGGTCGAGCTGCTCGACCTTCGCGTGATCGCCATTGAACAGACCAAGGAATGAAGCCTGGGTGCCGGTCGTCCCTTTGACGCCGCGGAAGCGGAGGGTGGCAATCCGGTGTTCGATTTCTTCGAGGTCGAGCACGAGATCCTGGGCCCAAAGGGTCATGCGCTTGCCGACGGTGGTAAGTTGGGCAGGTTGGAAGTGGGTGTAGCCGAGGGTCGGCAGATCCTTCCAGCGGATGGCCTGCGTCGCGAGTGCGTCGATGGCCGCAGCAAGCCGGTCGGCGAGAAGCTTCATCGCCTCCCGCATGATGATCAGGTCTGCGTTATCGACGACGAACTGGCTGGTCGCCCCAAGGTGAATGATCCCCTTGGCCGCGGGGGCGGCTTCTTCGAAGGTATGGACGTGGGCCATCACGTCATGTCGAAGGCGTTTTTCCCATTCGGCGGCTTTGGCGAAGTCGATGGAATCGAGTGCCGCCTCCATCTGCCCCAAGGCCTCGGCGGAGATGCGGTCGTTGCCGCCGGGCTCTTTGAGCCCCAGTTCGCGTTCGCCCCGGGCCAGTTCGAGCCAAAGCCTCCGCCAGAGCCCGAACTTGTGCTGCGGGGAAAAGAGCCGGAGCATCTCGCGGCTGGCGTTGCGCGTGGCGAGGGGGGATTCGTAAGTGTCATGGGCCATAGAAACTGCAATTGTAGGGATATGCGTCACGGGGGAAAGGAAAGCGCAACCAGCTCGATGTGCCACACGCGCTTTCGGGGACGCGATCGCCCTAACTTTGTGGTGGCCCGGGCGTCATGCAATGCCTCGTGCAATGCCGATGCACGATGCGCCATCCGACACCCCGTTTTTAAGCGCCAATGGGGTTCATGCACGAAAATGCATGAAAATGCACGATTTAAAGGCACATTCAAAGCAATAATTAGACAAACAAGAATTCTCTACGCAAGTATTTTACCTGCCGTGTTTTATGAGAGACTCGGAAGCTGGCGCTTACGGGATTGATTGCGATTCACGGTTTCCGTACGCCTTAATCTCTGGCAACCGGCGGAAGGCCCAGCGCCGTCCGCCCGGCCTTGGTTCGTGCGACCAGCAACACATGCAGAACTCCAAGCATCCACGCGCGGCGCTCGTCCGGGAGCATCGAACCGAACTTCACATTGCAGTCGGCCTCGATTTGGATCAGTGGCCTGGTCTGCCCGTTCTGCGAGTACGACGACTGCCATTCGGCCTACCCGCGCATTCGACAGCGTTCCCCGTTCGGGTAAAGATATGGGAAAGGAGCGTGCATGTTTTATCTGGGCGGAACGAGTTTCCCTGCGACGCGCGACCAGCTGATTCTGGCGGTAACCGAAGGGCTCCGTGGCCTGTTTACCCTGCCGCCCGGTCGCGAGGCGGTCAAAATTGAAGGGGGCGAATACCCGGCGTTCGACCAGGTCGTGATCGACCTGACGGGCGCGCGGGCGGAGATCGACCGCATCCCGCCCGAGCCCAAGGGGACGGGCCAGATTCAGCCGGCCGTCAGCGCGGCACGGTTGGGAATTGTCGGCCGGCCGCTCTACGTGGGGGAGGCGGCGGCCAATCTTGTGCTGACCGCCCGCGACGCACTCTTCGCTTACGACCGCGACGCGCAGGGCAAGCCGATTCTGCTGCTGATGCAGGCCACCAACGGCAGCGTCGCCGTCGAGATCAAGAAGCAGGACGCCGAGGCGCTGCTACTCGCCGGCGCCCGCGACGCGGCCAAGGCACAGGGCGTGCAGATCCTCGAAGCGCAACTGAGCCTGACACAGATCGACGAACGCACGGTCGCCGCCGAGGTGCGCGTGAAGGCGAAGAAGTTCGTCACCGCGGTCGTGATCATCCGTGGAAGACTGCGTGTCGATGAATCATTGAGCGCCACCGTTTCCGACCTGACGTGTACCGGCCAGGGAATGCTCGGCGACATGGCCTCAAAAATCCTCAGCCCGAAGTTGGCGCAGATCAATGGCCGCGCGTTCCCGTTGGCCGCGTTGTCCCTGGGCGACGTAAAGCTCCGCGACCTGCGCATGCAGGCGGGCGATCC
>JAQGHH010000561.1 GCA_028288945.1 Phycisphaerales bacterium | reverse complement strand
GGAACCTTGATTCGGGGAACAGCCGATCGGTGTGCGAGCTGTTGCGCGATTTGTCGATCATTCACGGGAAGACGATCGTGATGGTAACGCATGAGCCGACGGTCGCGGCCTATGCTCAGGAAGTGGCCGTGCTGAAAGACGGCAAGCTCATCGACCGGTTTCCGACGGATGCGATCGAGGGAAGCCAGGGACTGGCGGCTCGTTATCAGGAGTGCCTCAGGTAGGTTGAGACGCGCTGATGCGAGCTCTTCTATTTTGACTTTTGCATTTTGCACTTTGCATTCGCCTTCAAACCAAGGTGACGACCCGAGAATGCAAAATGCAAAGTGAAAAATGAGGAGCGCTTCCGGCCGGGTTCCTTCAAGTTTCGTGCGAGCTGCCTCATTCATGTTTATCCGTAAACTAGCATTTTCCAACTTTGCCGCTCGCAAGGCTCGCGTTGCTTTGACCGTGGCGGCGGTGGCGCTTTCTGTAAGTCTTGTCGTCTCCGTGACCAGCGGGTACGCGTCGCTGTTTGAGGCGGCGTTTCGATATCTCAACCTCTACATGGGCTCGACGGACGCGCGGGTGGGGCGGATGAATGATCCGATGGGCGTGCCGGGGTCGGTCGTGGATGAACTGCGGCGCGATCCGGACGTGCGGCGGGCGGACGGGCGGTTGAATCTTAAGACCTTTATCCCCGACCCGAGCCGACCGCAGGGGAACCGGCATATCCAAGCGGTCGGCATCGACCGCCCGGGCGACCAGCGGGCCAGCCGGCTTCTGATCGAGCCGGGCGGGAAATGGTTTGAAACGAACACCGGCGACGTCGCCGTCATCGATCAGGCGGCGGCGGACGTGATGAAGGTTCAGGTCGGCGGCACGTTCTCCCTGCCTTACGCGGGCAGGAAAAAGGAGCTGACCGTCGTCGGCATCGTGCATAAGCCTGCCGTGCTGGCGGTGCATTTTCCCTCGATGTATGTGCCGCTGCGCACGCTGCAGGATCTTGTCGGCAACGACCAGTACGTCAGCGAGGTGCAAATCGACTTGAAGGGGGAGGCGAACGCGCGGGAATTCGCCGCCCGCTGGCAGCAGAAGCTCGCGGCGTACAAGCCGGCATTGCAAATCCACCTCGCCAGCGACATCCGCCAGCAGATGGACAAGGACCTGCAGGGCATCAAGATGCTCAGCTACCTGGGGGGCGGCGTGTCGATGCTGGCGGCGACATTCATCATCTTCTCCGCGCTGAGCATGGGCGTGAGCGAGCGGCAGCGGTCGCTGGCAATGCTGCGCGCGGTGGGGGCGTTCCGCTCGCAGATCGGGTGGCTGGTCGTCTTCGAGGGGTTGATCCTTGCGACCGTCGGGCTGGTGATCGGAGTCCTGCTCGGCTACGCGTGGGTGAAAATCCTGGCGCTCTGGTTCCATGATATTTTCACCGCGGGCGCGGTGATCAGTTGGGGCGGCGTGCTGTTCGGAACAGCCGGGACGCTCCTGGCGGCCCTGGCGGCAAGCGTGCTGCCGGCTTGGACGGCCACACGCGTGAGTCCGCTGGAGGCGATGTCGCCGCTTTCAAAGCCGGCCGGCGGGGGGGCGCCTTGGCGCGTGGCCGTGGTGGGGGCGATGCTGATCTCGATCGATCCGTTGCTGCTATTCGAGCCTTGGGTACGCGTGATGCACGCGATGGGGGCCGCCGACCCTGCAAAGCTGGGGCGCGAGTGGAAGTTTTACCTGCACTTTGCCCTCGGCCTGCCGGGGCTTTTCATTGGGTTCTTCCTGCTGGCGCCGATGTTCGTGTGGGTGATGGAGCGCGTCGCCGGGCCGGTCGTCGCGGCGCTGCTCGGACTGCGTTATGCGATGCTCCGCCAGCAACTGAGCAGCGGCATCTGGCGTGCCGCGGGGACGGCGGCGGCGTTAATGGTCGGCCTGGCGGTGCTGATCGTGCTTCAGGTGACGGGCCATACGTTGCTCAAGGGATGGAAGCTTCCCGACAAATTCCCAGACGTGTTTATCGGCACGAGCGGATTGTCGCCGGCCCAGCAAAAGCAATTGGCGCAGACGCCGGGGATCAGCGAAATCATGCCGATCAGCATCGCCTCGCCCACGCTGGGCGACAGCCCGTTCGCCATCGGCGCGACGATGCTGCTACCCGATGCGACAATGTTCATCGGCGTCGATCCGGACAAGGCGTTCCGGATGATGGAGCTCGATTTCCGCGAGGGCAATTCCAGGGACGCCGCGGCCCGATTGAAAGAGGGCGGCTGGCTGATCGTCACGCAGGAATACCACGAGCTGACGGGTAAAACCGTCGGCGACACGATCCAGCTTGCGGGAAAACCGTTCAAAATCGCGGGGGTGGTCTGGTCGCCGGGGATTGACGTGATGGTCGGCATGTACGACATGGGCGACCAGTTCCAGCAGCGGACGGTGTCGAGCGTGTTTGGGTCGCTCGCCGACGGGCGCAAGTATTTCGGCGCGGAGCGCGCGTACATCTTCGCCGCGGACTTGGCGAAGGGCGTCGAGCGCGAGGAGCTGTTCAAGCGGGTGAAGAAGGAAGTCAACGACCAGGGCCTCCAGATCGGCGACGTGCGCGAGATCAAATATAAGATTCAGTCCGGCCTGTTTCGGTTGTTGAACTTGATGAGCACCGTGGCGTTCGCGGCGATGGCGGTGGCGTCGCTGGGGGTGACGAACACGGTGATGGCCGGCGTGCGCAGCCGGCGGTGGCAGTTCGGCATCCTGCGGAGCATCGGCGTGACGCGGAGCCAATTGTTGCGGCTCGTGCTCGCCGAGGCGGCGCTGCTGGGGTTGATCGGATGCGCGCTGGGGTTGGCCGCGGGGTTTGAGATGAGCGCCGATGCGAACGCGCTGACGGGCGTGCTGACGGGTTACCGTCCGCCGTTGATGGTGCCGTGGCGATCGATCAGCGTAGGGTTCGGCGCGGTCATGTTCAT
>JAQGHH010000554.1 GCA_028288945.1 Phycisphaerales bacterium | reverse complement strand
CTCCGCGCCTCCCCGGACCGCTGCCCCGAATGCGGCGCTGATAGACCCACTGCGCCGTCGTGGCTTCCGAAAACGAAACCGAACGCCAAGACTCCAAGGTCGCCAAGATAGAAAACGCCGAGGAATGCACAGAGCCCATGGGCGCTGGGCGCCTCCGGTCCCTCTCCCCCGTACGTGGGGGAGAGAGGAGAACTCTGAATGCTGAATCCCGAATTCTGATCAGAAAGTATTTCGTAGGGTCCGCACTGCGGACCATGACCCCACCGGCGACACAAAACGGTCCGCGGTGCGGACCCTACACGGCAACAACTCACATATTGAGGTACGCCTTACAGGAACCCATCGTGATCGCTCTGGATTCCTTCGCGTTTCCCGCCTTGGCGTCCTTGGCGTCTTGGCGTTCACTTCTCTTTTGGACCGTCGATCGCATCGGATTTCCGGCCCGCCAAGATAATCAGGTTGAAATCCCCTCAACCCCAACTGAAGATGCAAGCCCAAGCGTCGACGAGCTTCCTAAATCGAAACGGAGCCACCATGCGACCGACAAGTTCATCGCTCACGTTACTCGCGCTGCTTTTCCTCGCCCTTCAAAGCGGCTGCCAAAGCACCGCCCCTAAAATGCTCGCCCAAATCCCCGAGGACATCCGCGAGCGCGACTGGCATCACGTTTTGCAGGAGCGGGTGGCGCTCTACGGCCACCGCAACTGGATCGTCATCGCCGACGCCGCCTACCCCGCCTCGTCGCGCGACGGCGTCGAAACCGTCGTCACCGGCGACAATCAGGTCGAAGTCCTCCGGACCGTGTTCGAAGCGCTGAATAACACGAAGCACGTCCGTCCGATCGTCTACACGGACGCCGAACTGAAGGCCGTGCCGGAGCAGGACGCCTCGGGGATCACCGCCTACCGTGAGCGCCTCGCCGACCTGTTCAACAACCGGCCAGTCACCACCCTCCCCCACGAACAACTTCTCGCCAAGATCGACCAGGCCGGCTCCAGCTACCGCGTGCTGGTCCTCAAGACCAACATGACGATCCCCTACACGACCGTCTTCCTGCAGCTCGACGCAGCCTACTGGACGCCGGACGCAGAAAAACGCCTGCGCGATGCGCAAAAATGAGGAAGGACTAACCACAGAGAACTCATCGCGCCGGGCCAAAGATGCGAACGCGATGAAGCCCGAAATCCGAATGCCGAAACCCGAAGTCCAATCATCCGCTTGCAGCCCCGGAGGGGCGCAAGAACTTAGCCCACGGCGTGAGCCGTGGGGAAACGCACGGGCACGGATTCAGCCCGGGAGGGGCGTAAGAAGTGCCGGTTTCCAAGGTGTCCCGCGGTCCACGCTTCTTACGCCCCTCCGGGGCTGTATGGTTGCTTCCGCCACTTTCCCACGGCTCGCGCCGTGGGCTAAATTCTTACGCCCCTCCGGGGCTCATGCGGGAAACACGCGGCAAAAACAACAAGTTTGACGTACGGCATTAAGAGAGCTCAGAATCCATGACCAAAGCAAAAACACTCCCCCCGCGCAGCCGTGTGAAAGAATCGGATCAATGGGACCTGAGCACATTGTTTAAGACTGATGCGCAGTGGGAAGCCGCGTTTACCGCGTGGGAGGAGCAGCTTCCCGGGTACGAGAAATTCCGCGGCAAGCTCGCCGACGGCGCCCGCACGTTGGCCGACTGCCTCAACTTCGACGCCGCGATCGACCGGGCCGGCGAGCGCCTGGGCGTCTACGCGTTCCTCAAATCCGCGGAAGACCAAGGCAACAGCGATTACCAGCGAATGAAGGGCCGCTACCAGCACGCCTCGACGAAAGCCGCGGAGCTTTCCAGCTTCATCCGGCCCGAAATTATGTCCATCCCGACCAAGGCGATGGAGAACTTCCTGCAATCCGACGAGCTGAAGGAATGGAAGCTGGCGCTGGAGCGCATTCTCCGCTACCGGCCGCACACGCTCACCAATTCCGAGGAGCATTTGCTGGCGATGCAGGGCCAGATGAGCGAGGCATCGAACCAGATCTTCCGGCAGCTCAACGACGCCGATCTGAAATGGGGCACGATCCGCAACGAGAAAGGCGAGAGGGTCGAGCTGGGCCACTCGTCGTTCTCCGCGTTCCTTCATTCCCCCTCGCGCCGCGTGCGGAAGGAAGCCTTCCACAAGTATTACGAGCAGTACGACGCCCACAAGAATTCGATGGCCGCGTCATTGAACGGCTCCGTGCAGCGGGACGTCTATTACGCCCGCGCCCGCCGCTACCCGAGCGCCCTGGAATCGGCGCTTTTCGCCGACCGCGTGCCGGTCAGCGTGTATGACAATCTCATCAATTCCGTTCACGCCAATCTCCCGGCGGTCTACCGCTACTACGATCTCCGCCGCCGCAAGATGAAGCTCCCGGACATTCACCAATACGACACCTACGTCCCCATCCTCTCCGATTTGGACAAGCGCACCACGTGGGACAACGCCGTGAAGACCGTGGTGAAATCCCTCGCGCCGTTAGGCGAGGAATACACCCGCGAGCTCGAACGCGGTCTGACCACGTCCCGCTGGTCCGACCGCTACCCCAACGCCGGCAAACAGAGCGGCGCGTTCAGCTACGGCAGCTTCGACGGTGCGCCGTACATCATGATGAACTACCAGCCGGACGTGCTCGACCACGTCTTCACCCTCGCCCACGAGGCCGGCCACTCGATGCACAGCTTCTATTCCGCGAGAAACCAGCCGTTCCAATACTGGCACTACACGATCTTCGTCGCCGAGGTGGCCAGCACGTTCAACGAGCAACTGCTCGCGCGACATCTGATGGAGAAGGCGAAGGACAACCGCGAACGGGCGTATCTGATCAACCGCCAGATCGACGGCATCCGCGG
>JAQGHH010000544.1 GCA_028288945.1 Phycisphaerales bacterium | reverse complement strand
AGGCAAAGGAGAAGCCGCCGCCGCTTGGCCGAGTCCAACTCGTAGACCGGCCCACAGGCGTACCCCAGTGCCATGACGCCCACCCAGGGCACCAGCGCGTACTCGGCATAGATTCGTATTCCGCCCCCCGGCCGCAGGTCGCCCGGCTGATGCAGCAGCGTCCACACGCCATGCCACGCGCCCGGGTGCGCGACCCTCACGCCGTCGAAAAGGTTGTGCCCCAACACGAGGGCGAGTCCGAACGCGCCGACGATTCCCGGCGGCAGATGCATGAGGACGGAGAGCGCGATCATCGAGCAGCCCAGCACCCAGAACACCTGAAACGTCTGCCGTCGCAAGTCCGGGTTGAACGATCCGCCCAATCGCACGAGCGTGCACTCGAGCGCGATCAGCAAGACGCCGCGTGTCCAAAGAAAATACGCGGCCTGCGATTTCGTCCTGCCCCGCGTTTGCGACAGGAACGCGCCGACGCCCGCCAAAAATATGAAGACCGGCGCGCAGAAATGAGTCACCCAGCGGGTAAGGAAGTAGGGCGCGGTGGTGTGTGCGATGTCGGTCGGGTCGAACGGCGCGTTGGAAATGAAATAGCGCGTGTGATCGAGCGCCATGAGAACCATCACGGCCCCGCGCAGCAAATCGACGGACCCGATGCGGGCCCGCCGAAGCTCGGGGTTCGCGGCAAGCGCCATTTCAGTTGGTCCCAGCCTGACGTGCGTGCGCCCAACGAGGCGCGCGAAGCGCGGGAAGATACCCCCGCTTCCTACGAGCCCCTATCAGGTTTTTGGGAAATCTCCGGGCGGCGGAGTTGCCTCACACGAGGAACTGGGGGATTCATCCTTCCGCGCAGGGCCTGGACATGCAACGCGAACGCAAGGCGATCCGCCGGCCTCTCAACCGCTCGCCCCCTGATCAGCCATTGAATGCGGCGAATGCAAGCAACAACCAAACGCAGCATCCTCGGGAAGCTTGTCGTGGTATTTTGCGGTGATCGAGATCACGATCAGCCCCGGTGGGCAGGTGCGAGGGAGTGCAGCAAGGGACGTGTTGGGATTCTCCCGGCGCTCGTCGCCGAATTCTCTGCCGCGGTCGCGATGCTTCAGGTGATCGCATTTCTTCGCGTTCGCGGCAAACTCTTTTCCTCGAATCGAATTTCCCCGTCACGGCTTCTGCCGCTCCAGCACTTCCATCGCTTCGCGTTCTTTTCCGCTGAAATCCTTCGGCCGGGTTTTGTTGTTGTCGCCGGTGCCGTAGGCGAGCTTCAGGGTGTCGCCGTCGAGTTCGTAGATCGCATTAAACTCTCGCCCGGCATTCGGGCCGCTGGTGCCGGTGAGCGTGATCCACTTTGGCTTCTTGCTCTCGTCGATCGTGAACGTGCCTTCGCCCTTGGTCTCATTGCCGACGGTCGCGCTCGCGGTGTCGCCCGAGAACTTGATGGTCATCGGGTTCTCTTTGGCGTCCTCGGCTTCGCCGTTCTTTACTTTCTTGACGACCTTCCACGTCCCCTGGAGAAGTTCCTTGTCGGACCTGGCCGGCTTGGGGTCTTTCTTCGCCTCCTCGGCGCGGGCCAGCAGTGCGAGGGACGTGCAGAGCAGAAACGCGACGAGCAAATTTGTTTTTCGCATGGGTGCCCCGGAGCATAGCCGAACGGTTGGCCGATGCGAGGTTGGAAACCCAAGCCACGGAAGACGGCGACGCCTTCCGACTTTCCATGTCTTGGGGCTCGGCGCGGGTGGGATGGAGATCCTTGTTCGGAACGGAACAGTTTAGGACAATGTCAATCTAATTCCCATTATTATCGTTTCACAAGAATGCTCCTAAATCAGTGACTATCTGTCGTAGGGGGGAGTCGAAATACCCCAGACTATCGCCGACTTTATCGCAAAATTGGCAAAACGAGAGGGTCGATCGAGAATAATACGTCGCCGTATGAATTTATTGTGATCCGATGCGTTCTTGGAGTATAGTCGATCAAGGACGAGCACGCTTGTTGCAGCCCGTCCGGCCCCTAATTTGAGACCCGGCCTCCCGCTTCTTGGAGAACAAGAGAATGTCTCGTCGTTTTAAATCGTCGACACTGATTGCCGCGTCCGCGGCACTGGCCCTTGCCGCTTCCGCGCACGCTGACATTGCCAACTTCGGAAGCTTCGACCCGGTGAACGGGAACGGCGGGTCTTACGGCGGGGGCGGGACGACCTTCCAGCTGACCGACGGCAACGGCGGAGAAGGCAGCAGCGGCTTCGCCCCCGCCCTGCAAACTATCGGCGCCTTCAACGCCAGCTTCACCTACACCGCAACCGGCGGCGCTGATGGCGCTGCTTTCATTTTGCAGAATGATTCCCGCGGCACCGCCGCCATCGGCGGCACGGGTGGGTCGCTCGGGTACGGGTATGGCAACGGCAGCAACACCCCCGTCGCCCCCAGCGCCGCGCTGCAGCTCAACCTCTGGACCGGCGGCGGTCAGCCCATCGGCGCCCAATTCGCCACCAACGGCAACACCGGTCGGTACAACCCCGTCACACCCGTCGTTCTCAACAACGGCAACCCCATCAACGTCAACTTCAACTATGACGGCTCCAACATCAATCTGACCGTCAAGGACAGCGTCACCAACGCCACCTACACCAAGAGCTACAGCAACGTAAGCCTCCCCGCGATCGTCGGCGGGAACTCCGCCTTCATCGGCTTCTCGGGCGGCACCGGCGGGACGACCTCCACCCAGACGATCTCCAACTTCAGCTACCAGGCCGTCGCGCCCACCGCCACCGCCGCTTATTTCAAGCCGATCAACGTCGGCGGCTTCAATCAGGACCTCGTCGTGGAACAGGGCTCCACCAACCCCGCCGGCTCGATCACCGGCACGATGGACCAGGGGATCGGCGCGACCGCCGGCAACACCTGGTACGAACGCGGCTACAACCCCAACGCCACGACCTCCGGCCTCCCGCACCCGGGGCAGGTCGTCAGCATGGGCGACCCCAGCCACCTCTATAACCTCGCTTCGTACACCGGCCCCAACGCCATCATGCTGACCAACGGCAACACCAGCCAGACCCTGACGCTCGACGGCACCCAGGCCTATCGCACGCTGTCGATCCTCACGAGCACGGGCGGCGGCACCGGCAACCTGCACCTGCTCATCCACCACCTAAACGGCCCCGACGAGACGACCGTCGCCGCCGCCTCCGGCGACTGGTTCAACGGCGACCCGGCCGCCATCATCGCCGACGGACGCGTTGATCCCAGCAACAACAACTTCGACAACGTCAACAACAACAACCCCCGCCTCTATTCGGCGGACTTCACCCTCACCGACAGCACCGACCCGATCACGAGCATCGACGTCATCCGCGACGCCGGCAGCGGCGGCAACACCGCCGTCTTCGCCCTCAGCGGCGTCGAGTCCTCCACCCCCGAGCCCGCCTCCCTGAGCCTCATGGGCCTGGGCGCCTTGGGCCTCCTGGCCCGCCGCCGCCAGGCCTAACCCGACGCCGCACCCATCCCGACCAAACTGAACCCCCGGCTCCACCGAGCCGGGGGTTTTTTGCGCTGAAAACCGGGACGGCGCTGAAAACCGGGACGGGTCCAATTATCGCCACGCTTGCCGTAGGGCCCGCTTAAGCGGACGCGTGTTCTACGACATGCGCTGTGCGGACCTGCGGTCCGACCGGGGCGACACGCCCCGGCTCTGATTTTATTTTCGCGCCTGCCAAACTCTGCGTTCCGCCCCTCATCCGACCCGAAGGAAAAACCGGGACAGGTCCAATCCCGTTCGGCTCGACGGTTGCTTGCGACGATGCGGCGGCCCATCTGGGCCGAATCGATCCGGCCTCACGCGAGGGTGCTCCCGTCGGCGACTGTTGGACGGATGGGTTTGGCGCAGCGTAA
>JAQGHH010000536.1 GCA_028288945.1 Phycisphaerales bacterium | reverse complement strand
CGGGTGGGCCGGACGGCGTCGCGGAGCTTTTCCTCTCCCGACACGATGTTGGACAGGCCGACGGCGGTGTCCGTTTCAAAGATGAGGTGCTGCACAGGCTCGCGCAGGTCGCAGTCGACGATCAGCGTGCGGTGGCCGGCCTGTGCGAAGGCGATGGCCAGGTTGCTGGCGGTCGTCGACTTGCCGTCGCCGGGCATCGGGGAGGCGAGAAGAATCGTCTTCGCCTCGCGGCTCGCGCCCAGGTGCAGGGCGGTGCGGACCGACCGGTACGACTCGGAAATCGCGGAGCGGGCGTCCAGGTAGAGGATCTGTCCGCGGGCGACGGGCGACAGCCGGGAGTTGATCCGCGGCACGGTCGCCAGCACGGGGATGCCCAGGAGCGTGAGAATCTCCTCGGGCGTCCGGAGCCGGGCGTCCTGCCATTCGCGGGCCATGGCCAGCCCGATCCCGAGCACCCATCCGACCATAAGGGCCGCCCCGAGGGTCATCAGTTTGTTGGGCTTGACGGGCTTGGGTTCCACGCGGGCGGCCTCGAAGGGCTGCACGTTGGAGGAGCCGGCGTCGATGTCGTTGACGTTGATCTCAGCGATCCTGCCGTCGAGCAGCTCCGCCTGTTTTTGCAGGCGGACGGACTCGGCTTCCAGGGTCGCGTACTCCGCGGCCTTGGGGCCACGGTCCAGGATCTGAGCCGTCTGCGCTTTGAGCGTCTCGCGGAGCTCGCGCTCCTTCTGCTCGGCCGCGGCCAATTGCGTCTGCACCGAAACGAGGTGCGCCTGGGCGATCGTGCGTTCTTTTTCCGCGATGCGCGCCTTGAGCGAGGCGTTCACGCTCTGCAAGGCCTGCGCCCGCGGGTTGCCCGCACCCTGGAACGGCGTTCCGATGGACTGGGCAAGGTTGTTCTGTGCGAGCTGGTTGCGCAGCTCGTCGAATTCGTGGTCGCCGGTGTCCTTGGTCTTGAACTGCTGGGCTTCGACGAACGCCGACAGGTTTGCCGGGTTGGCCAGGGCGGACTGCGTCGAGGCGAGCTGGGCCCGCAGGTCGATCGAGGTCAGCTCCGCGGCCGTCAGCGAGGTCGCGAGGGTGGCGGTGCGCTCGAGGGCCGTGTTGGCCTTGTCGCTGCCGAAGGAGAGGACGCCGTTCTCCTTCTGATATTTCTGCATCGAGACCAGGCACGCCTCGCGTTTTGCCTTGAGGCTCTTGGATTCGTTCTCAAGCGCCCGGACCATTCCGTTGCCGTAGGACTGTTTCAAATGCGCCTGTTCGTCGACGAACGCGGCGACGACGCTGTTGGCGATGAGGGCGGCTTCGTCGGGGTACGGCGACTCCATCGAGACGGCCACGACGTCCGACTTGCGGGCGACGTCCACCTTGAGCGCGCTGCCCCGGCGCAGCCACGACACCGGGTCGCCGGTCACATTGGCGAAGGTCTTGAGTTTCTCGTAATGGACGGCCCCCAGGGCCCGCGAGAGGACGGGGACCGACTGGAGCATGTCGGCCTGGGTTTGGAGGTAGCTGTCGGAAAGCTGTCCGGCGCCTTGGGTTTCGGCTAGGGCCTTGGGGCTGTTTTGCTGAACCACCAGCCGGGCCGTCGCGCTGTAGACGCGGGTTGCGAAGATCAGGTAAATGCCGGCCAACCCGACGCAGACGAGCAGCGTGAGCCCGAGCGTCCACTTCCGCCGCCAAAGGACTTCCAGCAGCGAAGCTGAGGCGGTGGGGGCATCAAGCACAGCGCCCGATTGCCCGTGCCCATTTCCATCATGGCGCAGCAGGTTATACATATTGACTAACCAATCCTTACGGCGAAAATCTAGCGCAGATACCCCTGCAACGAGAATGCGAAGGCCGCCTGGAGGCTGACCCGGTGCCGCGATGTGAGCGGCAAATTCTCCCTTTCGTCAATCTCGTGCAGTGCGACCCGAATCACACGTCGAGCGAACTCCGACGGCGGTACGGATCAACCCGCGCACTGCAACCAAACACGGCCTTCAACTTACACTGTCTTCGCGCGGGCGGCCGGAAAAATGGCCGCCAAGGCACAAATTTGCTTCGGTGGAGCGAATCAAAGGTGAGAGGCAAGAACCCACTTAATTATCGGACGCAAGACTAAGCCTGTAAAATTCCTTTTGCAAGCGGAATCTTTCGAGTGCCCTTCCGCCGAATATCCTATCCCCATTGGCTCCATCGGATCATTATGCCGCGCTCCCAAGTCCGGTCAAGAAGATGAAATGGAGTCATAAAGGTAACAACATGCTAAGATTGGCAAATTGCGGTATCTAGGGAGACGATGGTCCGATCCGCGGCCTCCGAGCCTTTGTATTAGTGGACGAAGAGCCTAGGGGGATTCGCCCTTCTATTCCTAAAATCGAATAATACCGGTTCATTTGAAACGACCGGCAAAGTCCACATGGATTACTAACGATCCTCGAGCCTCCCGCTCATAGATCTAAGGTCCGATTATGCTTGCCAATCCGCACGCCAACCATGTATGGTGACGCCCACGCCGCCGTGCACCTCGTCTGCAATGTGATTCACGCAATTCGGGACTTGCGAAGCGATCCGGGAATCATGGTGTATAGTCACCGTCATGGGGAAACGCGTGCGCATAGTCCATGTCATTAACAGCTTCGCCTTCGGCGGCGCCGAAGCGATGCTCTGCAACCTTTTGCTGCGCACCGATTTTGATCGTTTCGAACCGACCGTGGTTGCCTTGATTGATGACATGAGCGTCGCCGGGCCGGTCCTGGAGGCGGGGATTCCGCTGGTGACGATCGGCATGCGGCCGGGCATTCCCGACCCTCGTGGCGTCGCCCGCCTGGCCTTCCACCTCCGCCGTGCGCGGCCCGCGGTCGTGCAAACCTGGATGGATCACTCCAACCTGATCGGCGGCCTGGCCACCCGGCTGGCGACGCGGGCAAAGGTCGTCTGGGGCATTCATCATTCCAACCACCTGCCCGGCATCACCAAGCGCTCGACACTCATGACAGTCAACGCCTGCGCGCGGCTGTCGCGGCGGGTTCCCACCCGGATCGTCTGCTGCTCCGAGCACGCCGGCAAACTGTACGCGGAACGCGGCTTCGACCGCGACCGCCTGATGATCATCCCCAACGGATTCAACACGGGCGCTTTCCGCCCCGACCCCTCCGCCCGGATCGGCGTGCGCAATGAGCTCGGCCTGGGCGCGGGCGCTACGCTCGTCGGCCTCGTGGCGCGCTACGACCCATTCAAGGATCACGGTAACTTTCTGGGCGCGGCCGCGGTCGTAAAGCAGAAATTCCCGGACGCGCGTTTCCTGCTCTGCGGCGGAAACGTGGACCGGAACAACGCGGAACTGATGGCCAAAATCGAATCGCTGGGGTTGGCCGCCCATTGCCATCTGCTGGGCCCGCGCAAAGACGTGGCGCGCATTCACGCGGCTTTGGACGTCTGCGTATCGTCATCCGTCAGCGAGGCGTTTCCTCTCGTGGTCGGCGAGGCGATGTCGTGCGGCACGCCTTGCGCCGTGACCGATGTGGGCGATTCGGCTTTGATCGTCGGGAAAACCGGCCGGGTCGTGCCGCCGGGTGACTCCGCCGCCCTAGGGGCGGCGGTTATCGATTTGATCGCACTGGGGCCGGAAGGGCGGACACGATTGGGTATCGACGCCCGCCGACGAGTGCGAGAGTTGTTCGATTTGGGCGCGGTGACGCGGCGCTACGAAGCGCTATACACCGAACTCGCCGGCGACGCGGCCGATCCTGATGCGGCCGCCACAGGCACGGACGACGTTGAACAAGAGGGGGTTGAAGAAGAGGGCGTCGGCGCTGCGAGCGCCGTCAGGGGCTGAACGCACCACAGAGGCATCAGGGGATCTGTATGTATTCACACGCTGACTCGGTTTCTGAATTGCAGCCCACCCTGCGCGCCGAATTGCCGGCCGGGCGGCCGGCAACCGCCGTCGCACCCGCCAATGATCTTCGGCCGGCCCGCGGCCATGCGCGCCGCGTACTCATGATCGTCGAATCGGCCGGCGGGGGGACCGGCCGGCATGTGCTCGACCTCTCCGAAGGTCTCGCCGATCGCGGCTGCGAAGTCCACCTCATCTACTCCACCCACCGCATCGACAAGATGTTCTCCGACCGCCTCAGCGCGCTACGCGGCGTGCGTCACACCGCGGTGCCCATGCGAACGAGCCCGCATCCCAGTGACCTGGGCGTAGTCTTCAAAGTCCGCCGGTACATGAAGGCCAACGGCCCGTTCGATATCGTCCACGGCCACAGCTCCAAGGGCGGCGCGATCGCCCGCCTCGCGGCATTCGGCACGGGGGCTTCCGCCTTCTACACGCTACACGGCCTAATCATGATGGACCCGCTGCTTCCCTGGTGGAAGTGGCTCCTCTATCTGTCGATCGAGCTGGGCCTGAGCCTGCGGACGGGACGCATCATCGCGGTGTCGCCCGAAGAATCCCGCGCCGCCGTGCGGCTGGGCTTGGGCCGCACGCGCACAGTGATGGTCCCCAATGGCGTGGGCCCGGCCGATCTGGCGCCGCGCGATCTGGCCCGACGCGCCCTGAAGGTTCCCGATGACGCAGTGGTCATTGGTTTCGTCGGCCGACTTGTGGAGCAGAAGGCGCCGGAGGTGCTCCTTCGCGCCTTCGCGGCGACGGCCCAGGCCGCGCCGCACGTGCGCCTGGCGATGGTCGGGGCTGGGCCGCTCGATGCCTCGCTCCGTGAACTGGCCGGGCGGCTTGATATTGCCGATAAGATCCTTTGGCTCGGCGAGCGCGACGCCCGGGGCGTACTTGCTGCCTTTGATATATTTGCCCTGTCGAGCCGCAAAGAAGGCCTCCCGTACGTGGTTCTTGAAGCCATGGCTGCGGGACTGCCGGTCGTCGCGACTTCGTCCGCGGGTGTCGAAATCCTGATCGAGCCCGGCGTCAGCGGGGCGGTCGTGGCTCCCGACGACGTGAATGCCTTCTCCGCCGCACTGACCGAACTGGCCCTCAGCCCGCAGCGCCTCGCCGAGTGCGGCCGGGCCTCGTACGAACGCTCCTTGCTCTTTACGCTCGACGCAATGGCCGACCGCACGCTCGACGCGTACCTGTCCGTTGCCGGAAAGGCAGGTGTGTCATGACGCAAACTCTCGATTACAGTGCGGTAGATATGACCAGGATGCTCCGGGCCACAACACCCATTCAGGTAGGCGCCAACCCGCCGGTCATCATCCTCGGCGGGCGGGCCAACGCGCTGTCGGTCGCGCGGAGCCTGGGCCGCCTGGGCGCGAAGGTCTACGCGATCAACGAGCGCAACGCGTTCGTCGGCCACTCGCGCTACTGCCGGCAGATCGACGTGCCGGTTTCCCGCAAGGGGGAAGAGGCCCGTGAATGGGCGCGGTTCCTTCTTGGCGACGACGCCGCGCACCTCCGCGGCGCAATCCTCATGGCCTGCAGCGACGAGGGGATCGAAGTCATCACCGATCATCGCGACGCGCTGGCGCAGCGGTTCATCCTCGACGAATCCAATCCCGTTGCCCAGCGCATGATGCTCAACAAGGTGGAAACGTACCAGCGGGCCGTGGAAGCGGGCGTCCCGACGCCCAGGTTCTGGCTCGCCGATTCGCCCGAGCAGCTCGCTCGGGTGCGCGACGAGCTGGTCTACCCGCTGATCGTCAAGCCGCTGCACTCGCACGTGTTCGAGGGTCAGACGGGCAAGAAGTTCATCATCGCGCAGAACTTCGGCGAGGTGGCCGGGGCGCTCCAGAAAGTCGCCGCCACCGGCACCGGGTTCATGCTCGTGGAGATGATCCCCGGCCCTGACGATCGGCTGTGCAGCTACTTCACCTACCTCGACGAAGAGAGCCGCCCGCTGTTCCATTTCACCAAGCGGATCATCCGCCGATACCCCGCGATCATGGGCACGGCGTGCTACCACATCACCGACTGGAACCCCGAAGTCGCCGAGATGGGCAACCGCCTTTTCCACCATGTAAAGCTCCGCGGTCTGGCCAATGTCGAATTCAAGCGCGACGTGCGGGACGGGAAGCTCAAGCTGATCGAATGCAACGCCCGCTACACCGCCTCCGACTGCCTCGTGTCGCGCAGCGGCGTTGACCTCGCCGCGTTCGTCTACAACCGCATCACCGGCCGCCCGCAACCCGCGATGGACAACTACGTCCGCGGCCTGCGGCTCTGGGACCCGATCCGCGATTTCGAATCCTGCCTCGAACTGCGCAAGAGCGGCCAGATCACCTTCCCCAAATGGCTCGCCAGCGTGATGCACCGCCAGACCTTCGCCTACATCCGCCTGTCCGACCCGATGCCCGCGATGGCCCGCCTCACCCTGCCGCTGCGCAAGCGCCTGGGCCTCGCCGGCAAAAAGGGAGGGCCCAGGTAATGGTCGGCGCGATCCAAAACCTGATCCGCGGCGCAGACTCCGCCGTCGCCCGGCTCTACCTGTCGTTCTTCAAGGAGCGCGATGCGCTCATGCCGTTCCTGTTCCACTCGCTGTTCCGCAACGAGCGCGAGATCGCGATGAACGTGGTGGACCCGCTGCAGCGCACGACGGTCGCCCAGTTCCGCCAGTTCATCGAATACTACCTCGGGCACGGCTACCGCTTCGTCAGCCCCGCCGACCTGCTCGCCGGCCTCGAGCCCGGCGGCAAGTATGCCCTCATCTCGTTCGATGATGGTTATTACAACAACACGCTCGCCGTCCCCGTCCTCAAGGAATTCGGCGTCCCGGCGGTCTTCTTCATCTCCACCGACCACGTCCAACAAAACAAGTGCTACTGGTGGGACGTCCTCTACCGCGAACGCATCGCCCAAGGCGCGCCCGAGCGCCAGATCTACCGCGAAGCGATTGCCATGAAGTCCCTGAAAACCGCCGAGATCGAGCAAGAGCTTCTCGCCCGCTTCGGCAAGAGCGCCCTCACCCCCCGCGGCGACATCGACCGCCCCTTCTCCCCAACGGAACTCAAGGACTTCGCCGCGAATCCCCAAGTCCACCTGGGCAACCACACCGCCGGCCACGCGATCCTCACCAACTATTCCCCGCAAGAAATCCGCACGCAGGTGCAAACCGCGCAAGACGCCCTGCGTGAGATGACCGGCGCCGACGCCATCTCCATCGCCTACCCCAACGGCGCTCATAACGACCAGGTCATCCAGATCTGCAACGAGGTCGGCCTGAAAATCGGCTTCACCGTCCGCCCCGAAAAGCGCGCCCTGCCGCTGAGCCCCAGCACCCCCGGCCTGATGCGCCTCGGCCGCTTCACCCCCCACGGCGAAATGCCCATCCTCGCCCAATGCCGCACCTACCGCTCGGATGTCCTGATCTACGGCCTCTTCCGCGACGGCTACCTCCGCCTCCGCCGCGGCCAAACCGCACAGTAAACGCCACGGCGCAGCCGCTTCCGTTTATCACAATCTTAATCCGCCTTCTCTTCCCCCCTCCTCCGGTACTCCGGGGGAGGGCTGGGGTGGGGGTTTTGCTGGCCGCCCCACGAAACATGGCCACGCCCCTGCGGTCCCAAGCTCAAAGGACGATTATGATCACGATCACCCCCGACCCGTGTTCAGGCCGCGCACGGCCCCCACGCGTGAGGGCAGTTCGTGCCAACAATCATTCACCACCCCTCGTCGCCACCCCAGTTTTCTCCGCGAAATCGCCACTTTTGCATGATTTGAATGATTTTTTTGAAGGCCTTATCGGCCCGCCGCCCCCGCTCCCTGCTGCCCGACGACCCTGACCGATCCCCCGCACGACCCCTGACCGATACGCAGATCCAAACCCCGTTTTCGACCCCGCGGCAGGGGTCCGCGACCGATTTTGACCGATTTTGACCGATTAAAAGGCACTTTTCATAACGAATTTGATAAATTCAATGTGTTCGGAACATTCGATGAAAAGCGGCGTCCGGCAAGAGTTCGCCATCAACTTTGAACCATCAGCTCCGAAGTAAACCTCCCCCGCAAGCTGCCCCATGCCACCGCGACCCCAGATTCTAAAAGCCTCCTTCCTCATTTATTCCGCCTCGCGCCAAGAAAGCCAGGACGGGCTGAGCATTTGTTTAGCCGCCCCGCTTGCGGGGTGTTTTTCTTTCGCGGGCGCGAAACGCGCCTCGCAAGCGAGGCGGCTAAACGGTTGGGCTCGAACAGGTTTGGTCCGCGCGAAACGCAGTACGCAATTGCTCCACCCGAGGGGGCATTGAGTACGTGCGCGAGGATGGGAAGCACACGAACACCACCGAAAGCTACTTCTCCCTGCGCTAGCGTAGCGTTTACGGCACGTTCCACCACATCAGTAAGAAACACATGCACCGCTATTGCGATGAATTCTCGTTCCGCTGGAATGTGCGAACGCTGGAAGATGCCGAGCGCCGGGACGCGGCTGTCCGGGGCCCTGAAGGCAAGCGGATCATGTACAAGTCGCCAGTGGGCAAGTCGCTGGTTGAACCGAAGGATGGGGATCAGTTGCCATTCTGGTCGGAGTGAAAGTTCATCCAAAGGCATTCGGTTTCGCGTGCCTTGTTCTTGCCACCGGACGCATGATTGGCAATGTCAAACTGGACGCGCCGCCAGCCCTTGTAAATCTCGCCGTATAGGGCTGAAGGGTAGCCACTGACAATGACTTTCCCCTTGCATTTGCGCAACATCGCCCCAAGTTCGCAGTGTTCTTTGTCATTCATCTCCCCGTGGTAGACCGCCTTGTCGGTCCGCGTGCTATGCACATACGGCGGGTCACAATAGATTAGCGCTTCCTTGTGGTCGAACCGGGGGATGGCGTCGAAAGCAGACTGGCAAATTATCTGGACGCGCCGCAGGCGGTCAATAATCTGCGGCAGGCAATCAATCGCGGTCCACCACGCATTTACATCGCCCGCCATGCCGCCACGCGCCCGGCGGGTGGTGTAGCTCCAACTCTGCCCCTTTCCGCCGAACGATTGCCGCCAGCGAACGAAATCGCAAATTGCCATATCCAGTTCGGTGGCACCTTCGGGGTACTCTGCGGCCTGTTCAAATTCAATCTGCGAGTACGGAATCAGCTGCGCCCTGCCCACGAATCGTTCGCCGTCGTCCCGCAACACTTTGAACAATCGCGAAATCCGGTGGTCCAAGTCGTTGTACGTCTCAACGTCAACGGGCTGCTTATTGAGGAGCACTGACGCGCCGCCGCCGAACGGCTCTAGATACACGCGGTGCTCGGGAAAGAAGCCAATGATCCTGCTGGCGAGATAGCGTTTCCCGCCATGCCATTTCACGGGTGGACGAATGGGCATTTCTGGTGCTCCCGACGGTAAATCGAAAGAAATTTACCAGAAACGGAATTTTTTGTCAATGCGCAACTTATGTTCCCACAACGCGCTGCGCGAATGCGGGCAGCGGATTCTTTTGTAGGTGGTAGAAAATGATACTACCTATGATACCATCATCGCATGGCGCGAGAACCCCAATCGGCATGCGAGATCGGAATCCCGCTCGCGTATAACGACCTCCGGCCAGTGGAACCCGAGATTATCTCGGAAATTCTCAAGGCGCTGGACGTTCAGTTTGGCGGTTACACGATCAAGGGAGTGCATGAAGGATCGTGGTTCGGACAAGTTGAGCAGTCATTGCGCATTGAAATTGATGTCGATCCCAATCGGGTGCATGTGCTCGGAAAAGTCGTTTACGCGATTGGCAAGCGTCTCGGCCAAAAGGAAATGTACTTTAACGTACCCCCGCCCTCTGTTCGCAACATTGTGATAGACAATGCGGCGACTGGCACGGGAGGCGAATAAATATGGAACACAAAGATTTAGCTAATTCGGTCCTGGATGCAGGAAAGAAGCTTTTTGGCAAGACGAAGTCTTGGATTGAGTTCTCCAATCTGGTCTTCAGCCCCAAAGGCGGAATCATCGCCAAGGCGTTCCCTTCGGAAAGCGATCGGCAGCAGTTCCAGAAGTCGGAACAGTACAACCAACTGCACGAGCTTCAGCTAGAGCTAATGAAGAAATTCGGTGTTGCAAATAATGTCGCAACAAAAAGCGGAAAGTTTATCGTTCGGATTCCCAAGACTCTCCATTCGTCTCTCGAAATCGAGGCGGAAAAGGAGGGCGTAAGTCTTAACCAGCTAGCGCTGTCGAAACTCTCCGTCTCGCTTCATGAGTCCACGGGGCTGTCTCCGCAACTCATCATCAAGGCATTTGCCGAGATGCATGACGGGTATGCGGCGGATCGGATCATTTGCGATCCCGTGCTAAATGCTCGTTTTCTGCGGCGCTGCAGGGCTATTGGGCTAAATGAAAGCGACTACGTGCTTAACCACGCTTTGTACGATATTCGCAAAACTCCGAAGAAGGGAAGGCTTCCGCCGACCATAAAAAAGACGGAGTTTCGAGATTACGATGCGTACGAGTTCGCAAGTGAAATCTCCGTCCGGTTCCTTCAGAGGAACGACGGCGCGAGCTTGGACGGCATACTTTGTGATCCGCTGTTGCAGAGTAAATTTGATGCGATCGCAAATCGCTTGGTCCCAAATACGCCGATACTCAAGCTCAGATATGCCGCACTGAATCTCCGCAAGACGCACCGGCTACAACCAAAGGATATGGGCGGTCCGGATTATGACCTTGTTTCGGTAGGTCCAGTCGAGGCGGTCAATCTCGATAATCTTCCGGCCCTTCCGGCGGTGTATCTATTTTATAACGGAGGTCGTCCGATTTTTGCGGGAGAAACAGCGCAGCTTCAAGGCCGCATCAATCGGCACTTGCAAGTATCTGACCATCGTGGCCTCCCCCAATGGCTTGGGGGGGCCGGCGAATACCAGCTGCGGTACGCATCACTCCCGTCAGTCGGCAAAGATGAGCGGCTGCGATGGTTGCGGCAGTTCATTAACAAGGAAAAGCCGTTGCTGAATTACCAAAAGGCTGGGTAACGGCAATAGAGACGGGGCACTGACGCGAATCGGTGCAGCGTGTTCCGCCGCCGGGATAAGCGGAATCCCGCCGTCGGGCGACGACCCGCACAATTCCCGCTCGGTCCCTTGGAATTCGTGGCCTTTACGGATTCGCCGATCCCGCGTGTCCAGAAGCCGTATCGGGGCTTATCCCCTTTTCCGCTCTGGCGGACGCATTTGTGCCACAGCTTGTGGCATAATTCGGGTGGGGTCGGCATAGGCACGATAAAACCCGAGCATCCGCTTGATGTTCCGTTCCGAGAAGCCTTTGACGTCCGGCAGTTCGTTACGGATGTCCGTCGCCAGCCTCGGGATGACGGCGGCTCCCCAGCCTTTACTCTGCTGCCGTAGGTGAATGAGCCTGCCGATGTCCCATTAGAGGCGGATCATTTCCGCGTTCGCCGAAAGAATGGCCCTGAAGAGCAGGGTGGAGCCTATTCCTCGCCCGGCCGCTTGATCCTTCCTGAACCCTGGACCCTGAACCCTGAACCCTGAACCCTGAACCCTAAACCCCGTCACCCATTCCCCGCCTCATGCCCATTCGCGGCGAGCTTGGCTTCGTCCAGATCGAGGTCCTGCTGGATTCGGCGGAGGATGTGGTCGCCGATGGTGTCGTTGTCGGAAGTGAGGAGAAGGTTCGTCGGCTTCACGACGCGGCGCGGCGGCGCGGCCCGGTCAACGCCGGAGTTGGCCGTCCGCGTAGAAATCGGGTTTGCTTTAGTTCTTGCCGCGGAAGCCTGAGAGCGTCAGGAGCAAGCCGAACAGCGCCATCGCTATGCCGCCCACGATGTACCACGTGGTGGCCTGGGTGAATCGGCCGGTGAAGGTGTTGCTCACCTGGTCCGCCACCGAGTGGGACGCGTTCATCCCCAGGACGAGTAAGATCACTCCGACGACCAACAGGACGATGCCAAGGATGCGTTTCATGCGCGATTCCCGTGAAGAATGACTGGGGGTTCAGTTCGTTGACGACTGCGCGGGAGATGTCCCGGGGCAACAATACGAGCGGGATCAGCGGCACAAGCCCCCAAGGGCCGCCGCCGGGGAGTATAACCCAACTGTGGCTGGGACGGGGGTGGGCATTTCCCAACGGGGAATCGGGCGAGTTTTCCACCACCGACGTTATCCATCACCGGGCCGAGCGTCAGGTGCGTCGCCGTCACACCGGACAGGCGCACGAAATAAAGGTGACGCACGAAATAAAGGTGAAAGGTGACGCAAACCTTTATATCATTTTCGCGTTGCCGGTCCGGGCCAATCAAAGGGGGCCAATCCCGGCGGACGGGATTCATTCCCGGCCACCCGCGCCCGTCTATCAACCGGCACCCGTCCGTTAATCCTGTTCCCCTTTCACTGCGCTTTTTATCCTCTCGCGACTTAGTGCCCAGAGCCGCCGCGTGGTTTGACGTTTTGCTGCGTATAAAGTAGCGTTCGCACCGCCGCGATGGCCACATAGGCGCGGTTCGGCAGCATTTCACCAGGGAGGTAATCCAGCATGTCAGAAGATTCGAACCCGGCGCGTTTCGCCAAACCTGGTTGTCTGGCGCAGGGCTTTCTCATTGGGGCGGCGGCGATTGCCGTGGGGGCGTATCTGATGGGGCGGTGGACGACGCTCCCGGGGATGGCGCGGGCCGGGGTGGTGGTGATGACCGTGGTGGGGACACTGGCGGTGATCCCTTACTTCATCTTGCTGATCGTCAAGCTCGTGGTCCGGCGGATGCTGGGGAATGTGGCGGACGAACTGTCTTCGGTGCGGGATGGACTGCTTAAGTCCGGGAAACAGATGGTCGGCGCTAATAAGGCAATGTATGGGGAAATCCACGAGTACCGGGAGGCCACCGATGCCGACTTTACGCCGCTCGACCGCGGCAGGTATGAGTCGGCGACGGAGGAGCTGGCCGGCCTGGGGTTCCGGCACCTTGGGGATTTGGTGGACGCGACGATCGAGAAGCTCACGGGCGTGCGGCCGGTCATCCGGACCTTCGCGTCCCACGACGGCACGACGCTGGCGGGAACCTACCACCTGAAGACGACAATGCTGAATAGAGGGGCCGGCGGGGCGGTGCCGTTTTACTGCGACCTGGAGACGGAGTT
>JAQGHH010000522.1 GCA_028288945.1 Phycisphaerales bacterium | reverse complement strand
TTCTCGACTGCCGCCGTCGCGGCATGGGCGGCGTCGTCTTTGCGGTCGGCCGCGAGCAGCGCGTGGACCTGAGTGACGCGAAGGTCAAAGCTCGCAGGGTTGTGTTCGATTTGCTTCGCGAGCAGCGATGCCGCCTCGTCGAAGCGGCCTTGCCTGACCAGCAGGCCGGCGATCTGGCTGTTGATCTCGTCGAGGTGGCCGATGAGCAGCGCCACTTCCAGCCGCATGCGCAGCGCCATGCCTGGAGACGTCAGACGATCGGCCAGGCGTTGGTAGACCTCCAACGCCGCACGCTCGTACCCTTCGCCCAACAGCGCCGCCGACAGGAAGAAATCGGCGAGCGTGGCCTGAGCGCCGTCGGTGTTGTACTGGCTGGTGAGCAGTGCCAGGCGCAGATGGCGCAGGCCTGAAGCGGTATCGCCCTTGGCCATGTACTGGCGGCCAAGATCGGACTGGAGGTCGAGGTGATCGGGCTCGATTGCCGCGGCGCGCTCGAGCATCGTGATCGATTTCTCGTCCCAGTTCGCGTTGTTTCCCAGATAGAGCCTGCCCAGGGTGTGATGCAACTCGTAGCTAAGCGGGTCGAGGGTGATCGCCTTTTCGAGGCGGTTTTGTGCGGTGGCGCGCTCGCCCTCGGCCAGGGCGATGCGGGCCTGGGCGTAAAGCAACACCGCTTCCATCGGCGGACCGGCATCCGCGGGACTCGTGGCCGGCGCGGCAAGTGTCAGGCGGGGTTGGATGTCGTTGAGCGAGACCGTCGTCTTTGGATCAATTGCCGCGGCGGCGGGCTGCGTGGCGGGCACGGACGGGGACGGCGGCTTGGGGGCGATGGCGCGCGGGGAGGCGCAGCCGGTCAGGCCGGCGAGGGTGGCGGCGAGAATGCGGCGGGCGGCAGAGTTCACGGCAGAGGTCGGACTCCCGCCGCGATTATACGGCCCGACGGGCTCGCGCAACAATCAGGGGATTACCCGTCAATCAGGGGATTACGTCCCCAATCAGGGGATGACCTTGTTCAGCGGGTAGGTGATAATTCCCGTCGCCCCGGCACGCTTGAGCGCGGGGATCAGCTCGCGCTCCTGCTTTTCCTCCAGGATCACCTCGACCGCGACCCACTGCGAATCGGCCAGACGGCTGACGGTCGGGCTCTTTTCCGCCGGGAGAAAGCCGACCACTTCGGCCAGTCGCGATTCGGGCACGTTCATCTTCAGCCCGACCTTCGCGCGGGCCTCGATCGCCCCTTTGAGCAGCATCGCGATGTTTTCCATCTTCTCTCGCTTCCACGGAGTCTCCCACGCCTTCTTGTTGGCGATGAGCCGCGGCGTGCTGATCAGGAGCGTGTCGAGGATGCGGAGGTTGTTGGCGCGGAGCGAGGACCCCGTCTCCGTGAGGTCCACGATTCCGTCGAGCAGGCGGGCCTTGATCTCGGTCGTGCCCCAGGAAAACTCGACGTTCACCTTCACGCCCTTGGCGGCGAAGTACCGGCGAGTGGTGTTCACCAACTCGGTGGCGATGATCTTTCCCTCGAAGTCTTCGGGCCGGCGGAGCGGGCTCTCCTCGGGCACGGCCAGGACCCAGCGCGCGGGGTTCGATGAGCCGCGGGAGTAGACCAGTTCGCAGATTTCGACGACCTCGTTTTCACTGCCGTTCTCGACGATCCAGTCGTAGCCGGTGAGACCGCAATCGACGATGCCGTCGACGACGTAGCGGCTAATTTCCTGGGCGCGGAAGAGGACCGCCGAGAGCTTGTCGTCGTCAATGCGCGGGAAGACGCTGCGCTCCGCGATGGAGATGCGGTAGCCCGCCCGGCCGAAAAGCTCGACGGTCGAAGCCTGAAGGCTGCCGCTGGGCAGGCCGAGGCGTAGCGTGGTTTGGGGGAGACGGTCGGTCATGGTGGAGGGTTCAAGGGTTTAATGGTTCAAGCGTTCAAGAGTTCAAGGGAAAAAGAGACGGCGTCGTGCATTAACGTCTGTCCGCCGATGCGAATCTGATGCTCGATTCCCAACTCCTGGACCTTTGAACCCTTGAACCTTTTGAACGTTATTTCTTCTTCTTCGCCTTGGCTTCATCCGACATGTGGCGGCGCAAGGCGACGAAGAAATCGGCGCACTCCTCGGCCTTCAGATGGTGCTCGATGAACTTCTGGGCTTCGTCCAGCGGCGTTCCTTCTTCGAGGATTCCGTGCTCGTGGAAGTAGGCGACCGATTCGTTGTCGATCGGGAACGCGTGGCCCTCGAACGCGAACAGCATCACGTACCCCTCGACGAACGGGTGGATGTCGGGGAGCTCGCGGAGGAACTGGCGGGCCTCGCGCTTGCCGAGTGTCTTCAGGCGGTCGAGGCTCAGCGTGTGCTCGCGCTCGAAGATGCGGTTGAGCGATTGCGTGATCATCGCGACGCGGCGTTCGATCGCCGGGTAGCGCTGGCCGAGGAGCTCCTGGATCTCCAGGTCGGTGGCGACGCGCAGCTCGTTGAGGTCAACGAACTCGCGGTCGAGCAGCCGGACGGCTTCATCGGCCCGGCTGTCGGGGACGTCGAAGCTCATCGCGCCGCGGAC
>JAQGHH010000478.1 GCA_028288945.1 Phycisphaerales bacterium | reverse complement strand
GGAGGTCTGACATCCGCTAAGATGCATGGGCACCTGCGGGCTCCGGAAGGTGTTCGGCCCTTGGATTGGGACAAGTTTTTTCATGATCGCGCCGCTCAAAATTGCTCACGTTCAGCTTGCGACCAATTTGCTCCTGGCGCCCATCGCCGGGTACTGCGACGTGTCGTTTCGGCTGGTCGCGCGCTCCTGCGGCTCAGTAGGCCTGGGGTGTACCGATCTGCTCTCGCCCGAGGGCGTGTTGCGGGAGTCCAAGCGGTCGATGGAACTGGCGGCGACCTGCCCGGAGGATTCGCCTCTTTGCATGCAGCTTTACGGCGGGGATGTCGATCGCCTCTGCGAGGCGGCACGCTGGGCCGAGGACCGCGGGGCGCATGTCATCGACATCAACATGGGCTGCCCGGTCGATAAGATCACCAAGCGCGACGGCGGCTCCAAGCTACTGTGCGACCCGGACCGCACTCTGCGAATGGTCGATCGCGTCATGGGTGTGTTGCGGCATACGCCTCTTACCGCCAAGCTGCGGCTGGGGTGGGATGACACGTGCATCGTCGCGCCGTCGCTGGCCGCCCGGCTGGAGAACGCGGGCGTGCAGCTCATCACCATTCATGGCCGCACGACGGAGATGCGCTTTTCCGGCAAGGCCCGCCTCGACGGGATCGCGGAGGTTGTGGCGGCGGTGAAGAATATCCCGGTCATCGGGAACGGGGATGTCCGTACGCCGGAGGACGCGAAGCATATGATCGACGTCACCGGCTGCGCCGGCGTGATGATCGGCAGGGGGGCGCTCTCCGCGCCGTGGATCTTCCGCGACACGTGGAGCTACCTCACCACGGGCGTCATCCCGCCGCCGCTGCCCATCGAGCAGAAATGCCGGCTGATGAGCGACCATTTCTGGAACATCGTGAAGTACCGCCACGAGCGGTCGGCGGTGCTGGAGTTCCGCAAGCGGATCAGTTGGTACGCCAAGCAGATGAACCCCTGCCGGAGGCTGCGCGAGGAGATGCGGGTGATCGAATCCGGGGCGGATTTTGATGCCGCGGTGGCGCGGTTCCTGGACTGGCGGCTAAAGTACAATGAAGACGTCCGCGCCGGCCGCGCGGAGCCCGAAGCCGAGCCCGACCTCGTGGACGCGGCGTAGCGCGTCTTGCCGGGAAAAACTGAACGCGGGCTATTGTTTACACGTAGGATGTTGGCCGGTTTTGAATCTGTAGCGCCCGTGGCGCGTAGTTTGCGACTCGGATCGAACACAACCGTTTAGCCGCGTCGCTTGCGACGCGCGTTTCGCGCCCGCGAAAGACAAACGCCCCGCAAGCAGGGCGGCTAAACAGTTGCTCAGCCCGACCAGGTATATTGGCCGCGCGAGAAGGAATAAACCTGGAACGGAAAAGCGACGGTACGGACTCGAGGGAGAAGTATGCGAGCGGAATGGATGTCGCGCAGCAAGACGCCTGCGAAAACAAACAACAGGCGTATGGCCCTTCATCCCGTCCCGCTCGTGCAGCCCCTGGAACGTCGCGTGCTCTGCGACCACGCGCTCGCCGCGGCGATCAACCTTGGCGCGCTTGCCGGCGAGCAGGCTTTTTCTGGATCGGTCGGTCCCGCGACGAATTCCGCCGTCTATCGTTCCGTCACGTTGTCCGCCCCCGGCACGCTGGCGGCGTATCTCACCAACCTCAGCGCCCACGCCGACCTGTCGATCATCCGCGACACGAACCACAATCAAACCATCGACACGGGCGAAGTGATCACGAAATGCGCCCGCCCCGGCACGGCCAATCAGTGGGTCAGCACGCCTTTGCCCGCGGGCACGTATTACGTCGGTATCGCCGCCGCGACCGGGGCTTCGACCCGCTATAACCTCACGCTTTTCGCGAGCTACGCCGGCGTCACGCCCGCCACGGCGCGGAACGTCGGCACGCTCGCCGGGAGCGTAAGCTTCACGGATTTCGTGGGCTATTCCCACACGGACGGCTACTACCAGTTCACGCTCCCCGGCCCGCGTACCGTCGCCGCGTCGCTGGGCGGGCTCACCGCCAACGCCGACCTCCAGTTGATCCGCGACGCCAATCACGATGGGATCGTTCAGTCTTCGGAAGTGCTCGCGACATCATCCCATGGAGGCAGCACAGCGGAAACGCTGAGCAAATCGCTGCCGGGCGGGACGTACTTCGTTCGCGTGCTGCGCCGCAGTGGGGACACGAATTACAAGCTCACGCTCTCCGCGCCGCCGGGCCTGAAAATCCTGTTCGACTATCGCTACGACAAATCGGGCTGGTTCGCGGCGCATCCGGACGCCGTGGCCCGGCTCCAGGACGCCGCCCAGTCCTTCGCCGACTTGACCGACAACCCCGCCGCCATCGTCCCCGGCAACGGCAATGGCTGGAGTGAAACCTTCAGCGACCCCGCCGGCTCGGCGCAAACCCTCACCCTCCGCAACCCGGTCGTTGCCGCCAATACGGTCGTCATTTATGTGGGCGCCAGTTCCTCGCTGATCAGCAACGAGCTGGGCCGTGCCGCGCCCGGCGGATGGAACGCGGTGGGCTCGGAGCAATGGGTGAACGCCGTCGAAGGCCGCGGCCAGCACGGCGCGCTCATCCCCAACCCCACCGACAACGGCACGTGGGGCGGCTCCATCACCTTCAGTTCGACGACGAACTGGAACCTCTCCGCGGCGCTCCCCAAGCCGACGCAGAACGATTTCCTTTCCGTCGCGAGGCATGAGATCTGCCACGTCCTGGGCCTGGGCACCGCCGACTCCTGGAACACCTACGTCTCGGCAAACACCTTCACCGGCCCCCACGCCCGCGCCGCGAACGGCGGCAAGGACCCCATCCTCTCGCCCGACCGCGGGCACTGGGCGGATGGAACGTTCAGCACGGTGAATGGTGTTAAGCAGCTTTGCGAAATGGACCCGTTCCTGCAAACCGGCACACGCCGGGCGCTGACGGCACTGGATTACGCGGGGCTGCAGGATGTGGGGTGGACGCTGGGGTAGGGAGGGAAATGCAGAGTGCAGAGTTTATGCGGGGCGCGGAACACGAGGCGGCGCATCCCTAGCCCCGGAGGGGCGAAAGAACTTAGCCCACGGCGTAAGCCGTGGGTGCGAATATAGCAAATACAACCAGCCCCGGAGGGGCGTAAGAAGTGTCGGATTCGGGACCGGCATTGGGTGTTCATAAACATGTGGGGGAAGGAAGAAGCATTCAGAGCCGGGCCGTGTCGGCCCGGTCGGACCGCAGGTCCGAGTCGCGCGGTCGCAGGCATGTCGCGCGACTACCGCACAATTCAATCCCGCACTTCTTACGCCCCTCCGGGGCTAAGCGCTTGGCATTGCCCTTTCCCATGGCTTGCGCCATGGGCTAAGTTCTTTCGCCCCTCCGGGGCTATATGCTACGTCAGTGATTTGCCCTCTCACGCGGGCAGCGCTTCCAACTCCTCACCCATCGCCTCCATCAACGGCCGCAACGTCTTCTGCGAAAAATCAAACGCGATCCCCGCGGCTCGGAACAGCTCGGGGAGCGTGCGCGTGCCGCCCAGCGCCAGCGCGGAGCGGTAATTCGCCAGGGCCTGGCGCGGGTCGTGGCGGGCCTTCATCCAGAGCTGCAGTGCGCCGAGCTGCGCGATGCCGTACTCGATGTAATAGAAGGGGGAATGGTACAGGTGAAGCTG